>NZ_JAJNHH010000009.1:0-126494 GCF_022386955.1 Mammaliicoccus sp. A-M4 | reverse complement strand
ACTTTGGATTGGGCGTTTTTAATATTTATATTCCTTTTTGATAAATCCTTTTTGATTTAAACGTTCTAAAATATCTGGGCGTGATTTTTTACTCATCATTTTAGCAATTTGTTGTGACCATGATTCAGAACGTTGTCCATTCGTACGTTGTTCATAATATGTTTGTATATCTTTGTCGTAGTTTTTAATTTGATTCAACTGTTGAACTTTATCTGCGTTGTATTTATTTTCATGGAACACATGTTCAAAAGGTAATCTTTGTTTAGGTGAACCTTGATCATCTTCAGAAGGTACACCGATTGCCATTCCAAATAGAGGGAAGACATGCTCAGGTAAGTCTAAAATTTCGCTTACACGTGCAACGTTATTTCTTAAAGAACCTAAGAATACAATGCCGTAGCCCATATCTTCTGCGGTTAATGCGACATTCTCAGCAGCTAAAGCAACATCAATTGTGCCGACCAATAAACCTTCAGCAGATTCAAAACTATCTTGCATATTTTCTTCTGCTTCTTCATTAATTAGGCTATGACGATAATAATCTATGACGAATACAAATAAATAGCCATTGTCTATTACGTGTTGTTGTCCGGATACTTCTTTTAAAGATTTCTTAATTTCTGGGTCACGAATACCTATAATTGAATAAGCCTGAACATAGCTTGAAGTTGAAGCCATTTGCCCAGCTTCTACTAATTGTTTTACTGTTTCATCTTTAAAGTTTCTAATAGAACGATGTTGTTGTGTTAAATCATACACTGATTGCTTCATACGTAAGTTACTCCTTTAATATTTTATATAATTAAATTTTAGCAAAAATAATAAAGAAACTCATACTAAGTAGCTCAGCGTTTTTTGTAGATAGGTAAATGCGGTTCGATAAAATGAAATTATCGAACCGCAAAATTGAAATAAGGGTAAGACATCATTCAATGTCCCACCCTTAAATATTGATTATGAAACTTGATTTAATGCTTTTTCCAAGTCATTAATGATGTCATCAACAGATTCTGTACCTATTGATAAACGTACTAAGTCTTTCGTTACTCCTGAAGCTATTTGATCTTCGTCTGAGAGTTGTTGATGTGTTGTGCTCGCTGGGTGAATGACTAGTGATTTCGAATCTCCAACATTAGCTAAGTGTGAGAATAATTGTAATGATTCTACAAAGTTAGCTATGGAATCAACATCGCCTTTAACACCAAATGTTAGAATAGCGCCTTGTCCTTTTGGTAAATATTTGTTGGATAATTCATGATATGGATTAGATTCTAATCCAGGATAATTAACCCAACTTACTTTGTCATGTGCTTCTAAAAATTCAGCTACTTTTTGAGCGTTTTCAGAATGACGTTCTACTCTTAAGTGTAATGTTTCTAAACCTAATAAAAATTGATGTGCATTATAAGGTGATAAAGCAGGTCCTAAGTCTCTTAACAATTGAACACGTGCTTTTGTTATGTATGCAGCTGCACCTACATCTCTTGCATATGAAACACCATGATAACTAGGATCAGGTTCAACTAAACCTGGGAATTTACCGTTGTCCCAATTGAATTGACCACTGTCTACGATAACTCCACCAATTGAAGTACCATGTCCACCAATGAACTTTGTTGCAGAATGAACTACGATATCAGCACCGTGTTTTATAGGTTGTAATAAATGTGGTGTAGCAAATGTATTATCAACAATTAAAGGAATGCCATTCTCGTGCGCGATGTTAGATACAGCTTCTATATCCAAAACATCTATACGAGGGTTACCTATTGTTTCGGCGAAAATTAATTTTGTATTTTCATTAATTGCAGCTTTAAAGTTCTCAGGATCATCCGGATTTACAAAATTAACCTTGATGCCTAATTTTTTGAATGTAACTGCAAATAAATTATAAGTACCACCATATAAATTAGTAGAAGCAATAATTTCAGAACCACTTTCAGCGATGTTTAAAATACTTAATGTAATAGCAGCTTGTCCACTACCAACACCTAGCGCACCAACACCACCTTCTAAAAGTGCGATTCTTTTTTCGAATACATCATTTGTTGGATTCATAATACGAGAATATATATTGCCTTCTTCAGCTAACGCAAATAAATTTTGAGCGTGTTCTGTAGATTTAAATGTAAATGAAGTCGTTTGATGGATAGGAACGGCTGTTGAGCCTGTAACAGGATCTGGTTCTTGACCCCCATGAATTGCTAATGTTTCTTTATTCCAATTTTCTTGAGTCATTGTGTTAACCTCCTTTAGTTATATCTGCCATTATAATCAGATAATTCAAAAGTTTCAATCAATTCTGAGTAAAAAGATAAGAAAATAACAAAATATTAATAATTTATAGATAGGTTAATTTTTTAGATTTTATATTAACAAGTGTATAATAATTATAAATGTAGTGATTGAAGGGGAGAGTATATGGTAGCCATTAGAAGGGTTGAAATCCATGATGCAGAAGAAATTTTGAATATGGATTATAGAAATAGAACTTTGTTTGAAACATTTTCAGCAGCAGATAAAAAAGACTCGGATTATCGTTTATATAACTATAGAAAAAAGGTTGATAAGCAATTACAAAATATGAAAAATGACGAAGGGTATCACTATGTCATTGTTAGTGACGAAGATGAGGTTATAGGGACTATTGATTTATTTAGCGTGGTCAGACATAATATTCAAAGTTGTATGATAGGGTATGCAATTGATGAAGCATATAGTGGCAAAGGTTATACGACATATGCTGCAAAAGAAGTTATAAGAATCGCATTTGAAGAATTAGGATTTCATCGTGTTGAAGCGGGCGTCCAACCATCTAATATCGCTTCAGTCAGAGTGGTAGAAAAAATAGGAATGAAAAGAGAAGGTTTAAACCGAGCTAACGTACGTATTAAAGGTGAATGGAAAGATCATTATTTATACGCTATCGTCAACGATAAGTTTTAAGGAAGGGATAGAAACATATTGAATATTGTATTAATTGGTTTGATATTATACTTGATGCTGTTTGCAACATATAAATTTTTACTTGAGAAAAAGAAATATACAACGATACATTTTACATTTGTTCTTATATTTCTTAGTTTCAGCCAAGTGCCAATTATGTATTATGAAAAATTAAATAGCACATTAAATACCGCCGCATTAACTATCGGCTTAGTCTTTATATTTCTGATTAGTTTTTCGATGTTTATTCAGGTTATATGTAATATATTGTCTAACACGCAACTTGTTAGTGAAAAGTATATAGAAAAAATATTTAAAATCGCATCAGATCCTATAGAAATGATTGCAAATATATTTAAAGTAATATGGTTATTATTGTTAGGCATTACCGTAATTCAAAATGCTAATATATTATTAGGCATCATTATATTAATAAGTAGTTTATTTATTTTTTATTATGTCAGTATACTCACTTATTACATAACTAAACATAAAATGGGGTTTAAGCCAAATGTATTTATTATCAATATTGAAACTTTTATAAGCTTTATTATTTTATACATAGGATTGATGATTATTTAATATGATAAGTAAGCGTACACTTTTGAAAGAGAAATATACAACGATATATTTGTACTTATATTTCTTAGTTTTAGCCAAGTGCCATTTACGTATTATGAAAAAGTTAAAGATGTTCTTAAACCTACTGGAGGAGCAAAAACGTTTATTCAGAAGCTAGTTCCGGAATAACTTTTGTGATAAAGTTTGATAAAAAGGAGATTTCATTTTTATGACTATTAAACAAATTGTGAATGATTTATTAAATAAAAAATGGTCTTTAGAAGATTTAATTTGGTTGATTTTAATATGCATAATATCTAGTACTTTCACTACACCTTTGTTAGGTGTTCCGATTGGTATTATTGTTTATTTTCTACTTTTTTCTAATGATGAGGATTTTGATGAAACGGCAGAAAAAAATGATTTTCAAGACAAAAATAAAAAGTAGAACACATATTATTGCCGAGAAAATTTATTGATGTTGAGAAAAACCTTACTAGATCGTTTGGTATTATTCCTTTTACTTTCTTTGTTTTGTTTATATTTAGTTCTGATGAGAAATCAGATAAAAGAAAGCATTAGGGGGGTTTAAAAAAGAGTAAGGCACCGTTTATAAACGGCGCCTTACTCTTTTTTATTTATTGATATTTATTTTCAACTTTTTTTCTTTTACTACTTTACCATTTTTATCTTTCTTAAAGATATTATCGCCTCTATTTATCTTGTTTCAGGTTGGTTAATTTTTCTACGATGGTCTATATAAAGACCAAGTGGTGTAAGTATTAAAGAAATGATGATGTACATCCAATTAGATGTATATATTTTTGGACCAAGTTGCAAGTAATAGCCGGGTAAATAAAAGGACAAAATCGTTAATATAAATGATCCAGCTATTAAAATATTCGTAAGCATAGTGGTCCAGTTAGATAAACTGTATATTCTAATTTGTACAACTTTGAATATCATCCATATAAAGAAGAATATCATAGAAAAACCGGTAATAAATGTGATGATAAATGTATATAAATATGTGTATTCTATTTGAGTGAAAAATCCGGTAAAACCTCTAATAAATGAAAAGACACCAAGCAATATTAAAATATGGAGGCCTATGAATTTAAATATATTCTGAATTGTTCGATTCGGCATATTATTAATCATATTATCAGCATGTTTCTTTGGATCATGGTCGAAAAATTCCATCGCGAGCATGCCATCTTTTTCTGCTTTTAACAAATGGTTCAATATATCCAGTAACATCTTCTCTGATTCATGCTCATTGATACTTAAATTTGCACGTACATAAGTTAAATAGTTTTCGTAAACTTCTTTATCGTGTGAATTCAATCTTAACCGTTTTACGTTGTTCTCAATAATAAGGTCACGTGTTGATTTTTTCATCAGCGTTTTCCTTTCTTTATTCATTAATTATATTCTAACAAGTATTTTGTAATAAAAACATTATTAATATCAGGTTTATACTTTTTACAGATGATAAATTTTTCGCTATCATTAATAATGACTGGTGGTGTAATATTGGAGATTTTGACGTTATTTATCATTTTTTTAGTTGGTATTTTTGCTGGTACTATTAATATTGTATCAGCAGGTGGTTCTCTAATTGTTTTACCTTTATTGATTTTCTTCGGATTACCAACCACTGTTGCTAACGCCTCAAACAGGGTTGCTATTCTAGTACAAAATATAATGGGCTTATATGTATTTTATATAAAAGGCATGAAAAACGTTAAATTAAGTATTATTTTAAGTATTCCTGCCATTATAGGCTCTTTTATAGGTGTTCATTACGCTATAAGCCTTCCAGACGATGTTTTTAATCGAATGTTAGGCATCATTATGCTTCTTGTCTTAATAATTATGATTATGCCTACGAAATGGAAAGATGGTCATAATCAATCTGAAAAATTATCCTCTTTTAGAAAAGTCATGCTTGTTTTAGTTTTCCTTGCACTTGGTATTTATGGTGGAATGGTTCAAGCTGCAGTTGGATTTTTATTTATTATCGCACTTAATTTATTAATACCGCGCTTAAATTATGCGGAAGTTCAATGTATGAAGACTTTAATTATTACCATTTACTTATCATTATCTACATTTGTATTTATTTTTCAAGGATACGTCAATTGGCCATTTGCTATAAGTTTAGCATTAGGTTGTGGGATAGGCGGTTTTATAGGTGGGAGACTAACTGTATCACTGCCCGAAAAAAAATTAAAAGCAATAATGTTTGTCGTTATTTTTATACTAGCAGTTAAACTTTTAATAGAAAATAACTAGGCAGGTGATAAAAATGATTGAATTTAAACAAATACGTGACGAAAGCACGTTGTATGAGATAAGTCAGATGGCGGCTGCGTACTTTAAAAGGGAAGATCAGAGTACTAAAGTTGCTGAATCTTTAGAGTTTGAAGCGATTAAACGTTCTTTAGCATATGAGGAAAGCGTTGTTTTCGGTGCATTAGATAATCAAAAATGTATTGGATTTATATGGGCTAAATTTGATAATAAGGATAATGAAGTTAAAGTTTATAATCTATTTGTTAGTGAATCTTATAGAAACAATAAGATAGCAGCGAAATTAAAGAAAAAATTAGAAACGTGGGCAATCGATAAAGGTGCATCATCAATCGTTTCTACAGTTCATGCCCAAAATAAAAGTATGTTGCATATCAATGAATCAATGGGGTATGAAACGGAAAAATACATCATGAGGAAACATTTATTTTAGTTAAGAAGGGAGGTATTTGATGGCAATATTTGAAGGGTTTTTATGGTTCATCATGGGAATTATCCTCAGTTCAATAATTTACCATTATATTTCTAAAATACCTTTAAGTTTCATTCAAATTGTTATAGGTTTTGTTATATTTTTATCTCCGATACCTGTGGCATTAGATTTTGAATCTGAAGTGTTTATGATGGGGATAATAGCGCCTTTATTATTCTTAGAAGGTATATCAGTATCACGTGTACATTTAGCCAGGTATTTAAAGCCGGTTATGTCTATGGCTATGGTACTTGTATTTTCAACAGTTTTAGGTATTGGATTTTTAATACATTTAGTTTGGCCAGAATTACCACTAGCGGCATGTTTTGCAATTGGTGCAATTGTTTCTCCAACTGATGCAGTAGCTGTTCAAGCAATAGCTAAAGGGAAAATGTTACCAAAAGGTTCTATGACAATATTAGAAGGTGAATCACTATTAAATGATGCGGCAGGAATTTTATCATTCAAAATCGCATTAGCTGCATTAGTAGGCGGTTCATTCTCACTTACAGGAGCAGTAGGTCAATTTTTCTTAACAGCATTTGGAGGCGCAATTGTTGGGCTTATACTTGGTTATGGACTAGTACAATTACGTGTTTATTTAACGAAAAACGGTATTAATAATGGTAACATGTTAACTTTTATTCAGGTTATAACCCCGTTTTTAGTTTATATTATAGCTGAAACTTTTCATTCATCAGGTATTATTGCAGCAGTTGTTGCAGGTTTAATACATGGCGTTGAAAAAGATAGAATAGCTCAAGCAACTACGAAAGAACAAGTTACTTACAACCACACTTGGGAATTATTGAGTTACTTATTAAATGGTTTTGTATTCATTTTATTAGGATTTTTAATACCAGAAGTACTGATTAATATTTTAAAAGAATCTAATCAGGAAATATTACATGTTATCGGTATGACGTTATTTGTGACTGTGCTTGTATACTCGTTTAGATACATTTGGGTACTATTTTCATATCCATATTTCTATTTACCAGAAAGCAGATTTTCAAAAATGTTAACGAGTGGTAAGGATATTGAACCTCAAACAGAAGCCGATAAACCAAATCGTTTTAAATATGCTTTTATTATGACTATTTGTGGCGTTCACGGTACTATTTCATTAGCAATCGCATTGATGTTGCCTTATAAATTATCAGAACATACAGATTTTATATATAGAGATAATTTATTATTCATAGCTACAGGTGTTATCTTAATCAGCTTAGTGCTAGCTCAAGTTGTACTACCGCTTATTACGCCAAAAGCTAAAGTTAAAGAACAAAGTCAGCTTACATTTAACGAAGCAAAAGTATTGTTAATTGAACGTGCGTTAATAAAATTACAAGAATTTTATAGTAAAGAAACAAGCTATGTATATGGTAAAATCACCCGAAGTTATCATATGCAATTATCATTTTTAAAAGCTAGCAATGAAGAAGATGAAGACTTAAAAGAATTAGAGCGACTTCAACGAATCGCAATAGATACAGAGTTTCGAACTTTAGATAATTTAATAAAGAATGACAAAATATCGCAAAACACATTTGATAATTACACTCAAATTACAGAGAGATCATCTACATTTAAAAATGCATCACTTGTTACAAAAGTTAAATTGATGATGAAATTATTTGTTCGTCGTAGAAAAATTAAAACATATATTAACGCGACAAGTTCATTATCAATAGAAGCAAACTTAAGAGAAATGAGATATATTACACGAGAAGTTCATTTTCAAATTGTAAAAAGATTATCTAAAGAAATGAATGAAGAAAACGAATTTGAAATTAGTATTGTATGTGATTCTTACTTAAATAAAGTTGAAAGACTAACGCCTGATAATTTCGTGAGTAATCACACTGCTATTTATACAGAAATGGAAATATATGCTTTAAGAATTCAAAGAGAAATGATTAATGAATTAATTGATGATGAGAAAATAACACGTGCTCTTGCTATTAAATTGAGAGAATCTGTCAATTACGATGAAATGATTGTATTAGGTAACAGTATCTAACCTGTTACCAATAGATAGCTCACCATTAGTATGGTAAAATATTTAAGAATATGTATAGGAGGCGGCACCTATGAAGAAGGCATTTTTACTAATGGTTATGACAACAGTTATTTTAGCTGCTTGTGGTAAAGATAATGAGCAGGAAGATTTAGAAAAAGAAATTAAATCATTGGAACAATCATCTAGTGATTATAAAAAAGACAAAGAGAAATTAAAAAAAGAAAATGATAAATTAAAAGAAAACATTAAAGAAAAAGAAGAAAAATTAAAAAAAATTGAAGATGAACTAGGAGAAAAAGACAATAGTTCAGATAATGAAAAATCTGATGATGAATCAAAGGATTCAAAAGAGGATAAAGCTAAACAGACTTCTAGTAAGAAAAGCAAAAATGATGAAAAAATGTTCCCGAATACTATCCGTACATCTACTAACGGAGATGTTGAATTAGTGAATGATTTACAAGATCAAAATTTTCACTTTGAAGATAGTGGGATGAAAGTAGATGTTGACCATTTGCAAATATTCCAAGTAAATAATATGCCAGAAGGTCAGGTATTATTATTCAACGGAGCTAAAGATGGATATGTTATTATTTATGAAGTGATGACAGAAAATACTACAGAACAAAAACTTTATTATGATAATGCTGCATCTATTAAAAACGGAGACCGGAATCAACGTTCAGATTATGCATCTTTTATTCCAGATTCTCATAATGAAAAATATATGAAAAAATCAAAAGAGAATATTGATGAATATCAACCTAAAGAACAGACAAAGAGTTTGAAATCTATACCGATTTCAACAGAAATGTACCAATCTATAAAAGATAAAAAAGCAACATTCGATATTCAAGGCGGCGTTAGTAAAACACGTTCATATGATCATGCTTCAGAAAAAGTGAAATCATTCGAATTGAATATATAGCATGCGTTTATCTTAAATGATTATAGGGAATAAATTATTAATGATTATTTGAAAAGAGGGATGTCACCGTGCATGAAGAAAATTTCGTGTTGATTGAAGGTCAAAAGCTGACACTATTAGAATTAGGACAAGAACTTGAAACAATTACTGGCCGTACATTACAATCAACAACAGGTGAAATAAGAAGTTGGCCATCTGAGGCTGTGATTTTTGATCGCAAATCAAACGTTAATCAAGTTACTTATCGGTTTAATGACAATAATGATATTGTTGATGCTACAATTGAAGTTCCAAGAGGCTTCAAAAATTATGATACTGAGCCTGTCATGATTAAATTATTAACATATTTTAGAAAATCATAAATAAATCAATATAGAAGGGAGTGGGACGATGAAATCTTGTGAGAACAATGAGATTTCTGTCCCGCTCCTTTATTTTTACATAAGGAGATTAAAATGAAATCAAAGATGCTAATTTTAAGTTTAATAATAGTTTTCTCAATTGTATTAGTAGCTTGTTCTAACGGTAATGAAGAGAAAAAAGGAGAAGATGGCAAAATAGTTCTTTCTCCAAAGAGTAGCGACATAAAAGGTAAAGTACTATTCGATAGTGCACATGGACAAACAGCTGGGAGTGCTGATTGGGTAATTGATGGAGGTTTTTCTGATTTTGCAGACGCACTAACGAAAGAAAATTATGAAGTTACAGATTTAGGATACAATCAACTATTAGATTACAAGACAATGCAAGACTATCAACTAGTAGTGATTCCAGAAGCGAATAATCCTCTTAAGAAAAGTGAACAAGATGCTATTGAGAAATATGTGAAATCTGGTGGTAGTATCTTAATGATAAGCGATCACTATAATGCAGATAGAAACTTTAATAGGTTTGATTCATCTGAAGTTATGAACGGATATAGAAGAGGCGCTTTTGACAATCCAACAAAAGGTATGTCGCCTGAAGAAAGTGCATCAGAAAAAATGAAAGGTGTAGAAAGTAGAGATTTTCTAAATGAAGTGTTCGGTTTGCGCTTTCGATATAATGCATTAGGTAATGTTAAAGTTGACGATATAGCTTCAAGCGAAGAAAGCTTTAATATTACTAATGGTATAAAAGCAGTATCAATGCATGCAGGATCAACAATTGCTATTACTGACCCGAATAAAGCAAAAGGAATAGCTTTTGTTCCACAACTGAGTAAACATGATAAATGGAATAATGCTGTAGATGAAGGTATTT
The DNA here is from genome assembly GCF_022386955.1 of Mammaliicoccus sp. A-M4. Classification (NCBI taxonomy): domain Bacteria; kingdom Bacillati; phylum Bacillota; class Bacilli; order Caryophanales; family Staphylococcaceae; genus Mammaliicoccus; species Mammaliicoccus sp. A-M4. The sequence continues at coordinate 116,006 of NZ_JAJNHH010000009.1, read as the reverse complement.
ATAACGGTGGGGGTAAGAATGAAGGACCTTATATTGCGATTAGTAAAGTAGAAAAAGGAAAAGGAGCTTTCATTGGGGACTCTTCGATGGTAGAAGATAAGACTCCAAAATATAAACGAGAAGATAACGGAGAAAACAAAAAAACATATGATGGTTTCAAAGAAGAAGATAATAAAAAAATGGTTATGCAAATTGTTGAATGGTTAAATAAGCAAGAAAATCAAAAAGATTTTAAAGCTATGGACATAAATCTTGATGATAAAACGCCTCTAAAACGATTTGAACAACCTGAGAACAGTCAAGAAGTTGAACAAGAACCTTGGGGAACACCAAAACGTGGATATAAATGGTATGATGCTTCAACATATGCATCTGGAAGCTATGGTGCCAAAGGTACAAAACAAAATAAAACTGAGCACTCAACAGAAGAAGATAATAATACAACAAATAATGACACTAGTACTTTTGATATTCCTTCATCTATATCAAGACAAGAAAAATTCAATATAACAGTACATGTAGATGAATCTAAACTAATCAATCAAAAATTCCAACTATCTATAAAAAATAAAGACGGTAGAGAAGTAGGGATGTTTAATGGACAAGCTCCAGGTATATCAGAATCAGTTAATCCAAAAATTAAAAATGGAAAAACAGATTGGTACTTTAAAACTAAAATCGCAAATGAAGCGGATGAAGAAGTAAAAGTAGAAGTACTATCAGGTGGAAATGTTATAGCTCAAACAACTTTAACAGTAGAATAAATGAACATGATATTTTCTTGTTTATACACTTTACAAAAACTAAATATTCCAATCCATTTGGATTGGAATATTTAGTTTATTACTGGGTATTTAAATAATAAGATTAGCTATTTAACTTCGGAAGAATAATTTTATTATTAAATTCCGCACAATTTTATAGTTACTTATTTTTCTTTCTTGAAAAATTTATTATTTTATTTTAAAATGCTAATTAGTTGATGATAGCGGTTTCATCAATTAAAATAGAATTGTAACTACATTTAGGGAGGCGTTTTAATATGGCTTTTGAATATCCAACTGCAACAAATGCAAAGTATAAAGTAAAAGATAAATATCAGAATTTTATCGGTGGTAAATGGGTTGACCCCAAAAATGGTGAATTTTTCGACAATGGTTCACCGGTAACTGGGGAAGTATACGCAAAAATACCTCGTTCTACTAAAGAAGATGTTGATGAAGCAGTAAAAGCAGCGCATAAAGCTCAAGTAGAGTGGGCTAAAAAATCTCCTACAGAACATTCTCAATTATTATTAGATATCGCAGATCGAATAGAAGAAAATATAGAAGAACTTGCTGTAATCGAAACATTTGATAATGGTAAACCAATTAGAGAGTGTTTAGCAGCAGATTTACCTTTAGTGGTTGACCACTTCAGATATTTCGCTGGAGTTATAAGAGCAGAAGAAGGTGGCATCTCACAAATAGATAACGATACAGTAGCTTATCATTTTAAAGAACCGATTGGTGTTGTAGGTCAAATCATTCCTTGGAACTTCCCATTGTTAATGGCTACTTGGAAATTAGCGCCTGCAATCGTAACTGGTAACACTGTTGTATTAAAACCAGCAGAACAAACTCCGGTGTCTATTTTACACCTTATTGAAAAAATCCAAGACTTATTACCTGAAGGTTTAATTAACGTAGTAAACGGATTCGGTGCAGAAGCAGGACAAGCATTAGCTACACATGAAGATATTAATAAAGTAGCATTCACAGGTGAAACGACTACAGGACGTATCATCATGCAAAATGCAAGTCAAAACTTAATTCCAGTAACACTAGAATTAGGTGGTAAATCACCGAACATCTTCTTTAAAGATATAATGGATGAAGAAGATGATTTCTTAGACAAAGCTGTTGAAGGTTTAGTAATGTTCGCACTTAACCAAGGTGAAGTATGTACATGTCCTTCAAGAGCGTTAGTACATGAAGATATTTACGATAAATTTATCGAAAAATGTGTTAAACGTGTAAACGAAATTAAAACAGGTAACCCTCTTGATCCGGAAACAATGCTTGGTGCACAAACTTCTCAAGAGCAAGCTGAAAAAATTAAAAGTTATTTAGATATCGGTAAACAAGAAGGTGCTGAAATCTTAGTAGGCGGTAATGTACGTAAAGAATCTGGTGACTTAGAAAATGGTTATTACATCGAACCAACTATTTTCAAAGGAACACAAGATATGAGAATTTTCCAAGAAGAAATATTTGGACCTGTATTATCATTAGCAACATTTAAAGACGATGAAGAAGCTTTAGAAATGGCAAATGATACTTTATACGGTTTAGGTGCAGGTATTTGGACTAGAAACCAAAATAAAGCATATATATTCGGTAGAGGTATCCAAGCAGGTCGTGTATGGGTAAATAACTACCATACTTATCCAGCTCACGCAGCGTTTGGCGGATACAAAATGAGTGGTATTGGCCGTGAAAATCACAAAATGATGTTAGATCATTACCAACAAACTAAAAACTTACTTGTAAGTTATAGTGAGAAACCAGCGGGACTGTTCTAAATGAAAGAACAAGTTACTGCAACTGAAACAGCCAAATCACTCATTAGAGATTTAAAAAAGACACATGGTGAAAACTTGATTTTTCATCAATCAGGTGGATGTTGTGATGGTAGCTCTCCGATGCTTTTTGTTGAAGGCACACTAATCATTGGAGATGTTGATGTTAAACTAGGTGAAATCGAAGGCGTTCCATTCTATATGAATAAAAAACAATATGAATACTGGAAACATACTAATCTAGAATTAGATGTTGTTGATGGAAGAGGCGGTATGTTCAGTATTGAAGGCCCAACTGGAAAAAGATTTCACATTAGAAGTTCAGTAAGATCATAATTTGTAAGAGGATGTGCTAAAATAATAGTACATCCTTTTTTTATTATTATGAAGGTTGGGTGATTGAAATGAGTACATATATTGAAACAAAGCGCTTAATATTAAGAGATTGGGAAGAAAAAGATATCGAAATATTTCAGAGCATGAATGCAAGTCCTGAAGTGAGAAGATATTTTCCAGATATATTAAGCTATCAAGCAACAAAAAATATAGTTAACCAAATGCAAGAAGTTATCACAAAACAAAAAATTGGTTTGTTTGCTGTGGAATTAAAAGCTACTAATAGCTTTATAGGTATGGTAGGCATTAATTATATACCTGAAAATAGTGATCTCAATTTATCACAACTACCTTTTTATGAAATAGGTTGGAGATTAGATAAAACAGTTTGGGGCAATGGACTTGCAACTGAAGCAGCTGAAGCCGTGTTGGGTTATGCTAAAGAGCAAGGCATTGAAGAAGTTTATAGCTTTACATCAGAAATTAATAAGCCTTCTAGAAGAGTGATGGAAAAATTAGAAATGAATCATATTGAGAATTTTTTGCATCCTAAAGTTGTTGACGATGAAAAATTAGCAACACATGTTTTATATCATAAGATTTTATAAGGAGTGGATTTTATGATCGTGATCAGTGCATGTTTAGTTGGTGAAAAAGTAAGATATGATGGCAAACATAAGTTGGATTTATTTTATAAGCAATTAATAGATGAAGGAAAAGCGATTAGTGTTTGTCCAGAAATACTAGGTGGTTTACAAATACCGAGAGAACCAGCTGAAATTATTGATGGAGATGGTTTTGACATTTGGAATGATAAAGCTAAAGTTATAACGATATCTGGCCAAGATGTTACGCACCAATTTAAAGAAGGTGCTAAGAGAACGTTGTCTATTATTAGAGACTTAAAAGCCAATACTGTCATCTTAAAAAGTGACAGCCCTTCATGTGGAGCTTCGATTATATATGATGGAACATTTTCAGGTACAAAAAAAGAAGGCGTCGGTGTAACGACAGCCCTTCTAACATTAAATAATATTAAAGTTTTTGATGAAACAACCTTTTTATCTATTTCTGATAATCTCGAAGTTTAACAGGTTCGGCTACTTGCAAGGCATCAAATAATTCAGGAACTTCATCTTTGATAATAGCTAAATTTTTATAATTTTCGCTAACAAATCCTGTAGAAATTAAGTGCTCAATCATACTTTGCATTGGTTTGAAAAATTGTTTAGTATTTAAAGCACCAATAGGTTTGTGGTGTAAGCCAATTTGAGCCCATGTATATATTTCAAAGAATTCTTCTAAGGAACCAGCTCCGCCTGGTAACATGATAAATGCATCGGCCATATCAGACATCATTTGTTTTCTTTCGTGCATGGAATCTACAACATGATACTCTGTTAAGTTCTCATGTGCTATTTCACGCTCTCCGAGGAATTTAGGCATAACACCTATAGCAATACCATTATGGTCGATTACACCATTTGCTACAGCTCCCATCATCCCAATAGATCCAGCTCCATAAATTAATTCATAATGATTTTCTGCTAAATATTTACCTAATGCATAAGCTTGTTCTGTATAAATAGGGTCATTACCCTTACTAGCGCCACAAAAAACAGCTATTCTTTTCATAAGTTATTGCTCCTTTCAGCTATGTATTATAATTATAATAAAGCGTTTACTTTATTGACAAGGGAGGATTTAGAATGAATGTATTTCTAATGGTCGTTTTAATTGTACTAATTTCTACTGTTGCAAAAATTATTAAAGATCATGAATCTAAAAAAGTAAAACTAGAAAAAATTAAATCAGAACGTGTAAAAGATGAACTGGAACTAGAAAAAACGAAGCACGAAAATTATTTATTAGAAACTGAAAAAATGCGCATTGAACTTGAACAGATGAAAGAAAAAGATAAAGTTAATTTAGATAGATCTAAAAAGCAGTTATTAGATTAAGACAACGTCAAGTATCGGCGTTGTCACTATTTATTAAATCTATTAGAAAATCTGAAAATACTTTATGATCTTCTTGAGTTAACTTTTTTGGACCTTTTGTACGGCCACCTTGTTGTCTTATTTGGGCAGAAATATGTCTTTGCGTTAACAATTGTTCCATATTATTTGTAGTATATTCATAACCTTTATGATGAATAACATGTTTCGCTTTGTTCAAAATAAGGCTTGCTAGACCGTAGTCTTGAGTAACAACAATATCTTCAGAAGTCGTTAATTTAACAATTTTAAAATCAGCACTATCGACACCGTGATCAACATAAATTGTAGAAACATGTTCTGGGTAATCAGCTAGTGAAAAGTGATTTACACTTCTTATAATAAGAACAGAGATGCTTGTTGAGTCAGTTATACGGATTATATCATCCGTAACTGGGCAAGCATCTCCATCTATAATAATTCGATTAATCATTTTGAACGACGATTGCGTTTTTGATTTTTTAAATGTTCTTCACGGTGTTTATCGTATGGGAATTTACTAATGTGTTCTGACATTAATGATTTATGTTGATTGTATAATGCATGTTTAGGAGCTGGTTTTTTCTCTCCGCGAACACGTTCATCGATAAGTTCTTGAATGTTTTGTGTTGATTGGTTATTATATTTTTCCAGTTCATTAATACGTTTTTGTTGATTTTCTTTTTGTCGATCCATCTCTTCTTTCAAACGATAAGCTTTATTTCTTTCTAACTTTTCTTTTAGTGGAGCTATTTCGCTTTTTTGTTTATCTGCAATCTCAGAACCTTTTTCACGAATAGCAGTTTCTTCTTTTTGTTGTTTATCGTATTTTTTAATTTCTTTAATACGAGCTTTTTTATTCTCTACTTCTTTCTTTTCTTCTTCTTTCTCGCGAGACTCTATATTTTTTTGAAGTTTTTTGTCTAATTTTGAAACATCTTTTTCGTTTTCTTTTTCTAATTTCTCGCCTTTTTTAGCCATTTTTTCTTCTTCTTTTTGATAATGTTTAAGCTCTTCTATTCGCGCTTTTTGGTTTTCTTTTTGAGCTTTTTCTTCTTCTTTATGGCGATTTTCTATATTTTTTTGAAGTTTTTTATCTAGCTTATCAATCTCTTTTTGTAATTCCTTTTGTTCTTTTTCTTCCTCTTTAAAAGGTTGTTTCATTTGTTTGTTGTATTCATATAAACGTTTCTTTTGAACGACATATGATTTTACAGGTTCTGATTTTTCAGCGATTTTATCTTTTGTTTGGATAGATTTATCTTTCACTTTATGTGATACATCTAAAGTTTTTCCTGTGATATTTTTAACATCTGGATGTTCATTGAATTTTTTTCGCTCTGTTATAAGTGGTACGATTATTAACGGCAATGTATTAACAAGTAATTTTACTTTATCATTCATGTATAATTCCTCCATATCAATTCTAATTATATATCTTATTTAATTACCCTTTAATAGCTTATTCAAACTGTAAAAAGCGTTTATTATCCTATGTTTTGGCCAATTCCAAAACCGAAATATGCAATTGCTATAATTATAACAAGAATAATTCTATAAATGGCAAATGGTATTAATTTTACACGGTTTATTAATTTTAAGAATAACTTTATAGAAATAAAACCAAATATAAATGAAGCGATAAATCCTACAATATAAAAAGGTATTTGATCTAATGTTATATAATTTAAGTTTCCAAGTAATGCTTTACCGCTTGCTGCAAACATAATAGGTACTGCCATTATAAAAGTAAAATTAGATGCAGCTTTATGATCTAATTTTAAGAACACACCGGTTGAAATAGTTGAACCAGAACGACTGAAACCTGGCCATAGCGCGATAGCTTGTGACAAACCAATAACGAAAGCTTTTGGATAATTCATACCATCAACTGTATGTGGATTCATGACACGTTTTGAATAGATATCTGCGCCAATCATATAGACTGCTCCAAGTAACAATCCGATTAATACAGTAGGGACACTAAATAAATGTTTTTCAATAAAATCATCAAATAATAAGCCTAAAATACCTGCAGGAACGAGTCCGACTATTATATGAGAAAGTTTAAGATGATGTTTCTTTTTCTCATTTTGTTTAACGTGCAACATCTCAATATAACGGCTTCTAAAAATCCAAGCAGCAGCAAGGATAGAACCTAACTGTACTACAACTTTAAAAGTGAAAGCTGATTCGCTACCTAGGAATGCTTTTGATTTTAACCACATATCATCAATTAAAATTTGATGCCCTGTCGATGAAACAGGAGCAAATTCTGTTAAACCTTCTACAATACCTAGAATGATTGCTTTAATTAATTCGATTATAAACATGTTCGATCTCCTCTAGAAAACTTTATGATATGCAGTTGATATCACTTTAAGATTATTGTACCAAATAATGCTTTATAATATGCATATAAAGAATAATACATTTTGGTTTATTTTTTTAATAAAGGCGTTATAATGGAAAAAGGTGGTGACATTGTGAAAGAATTAACAAAGTATAGTGCTCAGTATAAACCGTTGCAAATATTGATGTTTTTAGCATCATTTTTACTCAGTTTATCAGTCGTATTTCAAAATATATATTTAGGTAAAATTATAAATCAAATGCTTGTTGTTAAAGAAGGTTACCAACAACTTTACCAATGGGTATTTATTTTATTAGCTGTACTGTTATTACGGGCTACTTTTAATTATTTAAATCAATTAACAGGGCAGAAACTCTCTTTTAATGTTAAAAAAGATGTTAGAAATCAATTAATTAATAAAGATACAAAGAGATCGAAATTAACGATATTAACAGAAGCAGTGGAGGGTATTCATCCTTTTTACGAATCTTATTTACCACAAGTCTTTAAATCAACCCTCATTCCTGTTGCAATCGTTATAACATTATTATTTATTCATTGGCCAGCTGCTCTCATTATGATGATAACAGCACCATTTATTCCGTTATTTTATATTGTTTTTGGACTAAGAACACGTGATAAAGCTAAAGATCAAATGCAATCTTTAGATCAATTTGCAAAAGAATTCATTGATTTAACGAAAGGTCTTGTTTCTTTAAAATTATTTAATAGAACAGATCAAACAGTGAACAAAATTCATAAATCTAGTACATCATTTAGAGATTTAACGATGGAAATATTAAAAAGCGCTTTTCTATCAGGTTTGATGCTAGAATTTATTTCTATGTTAGGGATTGGTATTGTTGCTTTAGAAGTTGGATTAAGATTAATTGTATTTCATGATGTTTCATTCTTAGTTGCAGTCATTACTTTATTATTAGCACCTGAATTTTACAATGCTATTAAAGATTTAGGACAAGCTTTCCATACAGGTAAGCAAAGTGAAGGCTATATTGAAATAATAGAAGATATAAATAAAGAAGAGAATGAAATCTATAAACCAATAACGATTAATCCAGATATGAGTCAAGAAGACATCATAACAATAAATGATGTTTATTTTTCATACCCTGAACGTGAAGATTTTGCGTTTAGCCATTTAAATTTAAACATTAAAGAAAATATGCATACTGCAATTGTAGGGCAGAGTGGTGCTGGTAAATCTACTTTAGTGAAATTAATCATGAATGAACTCTCTCCCATTAAAGGACAAGTTCAGTATAAAAAAGATATTAAAATTGGCTATCTATCCCAAAGACCTTACATTTTCAGTGCATCTTTAGAAGATAATGTCACAATGTTCCAAAATTACGATAAACAACAAATTGAAGATGTATTACAAAGAGTTGGTCTTATAGAGAAAGTTAGCCAGTTATCAAAAGGTATTGAAACGAAAATTGGTGACGGTTATGAAATGCTTTCAGGTGGGGAAATGAGACGTGTAGAATTAGCAAGATTACTATTATTAAATCCTGAAGTGGTTATATTTGATGAACCAACAACTGGATTAGATATTAAGACAGAACAAGTTATCGTTAACACTGTGAATCAATTTTCTAAAGAAAAAACAATCATTACGATTGCACATAGACAAGAAGTATTAAAATATGCCGACAATTTCATTAAAGTTAACAATGGAGATGTTCAAGTAACAAATAGCCCACTGAAAGGTGGTCAGTTCACATGAAAAAATTAACTATCAAATTTGATAAAGATTTTTATTTATCAATTATTATAGGTGTTTTAGGTATGCTCACTGCTTTAGGTATGTTTGCGTTGAGTGGTTATATGATTTCAAAAAGTGCTTTAGGAACACCGCTATACGCTTTGATGATTTTAATTGTTTCTATTAAATTATTTGGATTTGTAAGAGCTATTACGAGATATTTTGAAAGGTTATATTCTCATCGATCTACATTTACGATGTTAAGAAATATACGTGTTGAACTCTTCAATTATTTAATTCCAATTGTCCCTAATGTGTTTAGAAGATATCGTTCAAGTGACTTACTAACACAAATGGTAAATAATGTCGAAAGATTACAGAACATTCTATTACGCGTTTATTATCCCCCAATCGTAATTATATTAACGACTATCGCAACAATTTTAGTCATGATAAATTGGAGTGTTTATGTTGGTATTATTATTGGAATTTCAATGATGATGTCTGTTATCGTCATACCTTATTTATCTACAAAACGTGCAAACATTTTAGCAGAAGATGTTCAACGAAGTGAAGAAGAATATGTGGCAGAATACTATGATTTTGAAAATGGTAAAGCGGAATTAAATAGATTCCAACAATATAACAGTTTTAAAGATAAAGTTTTTAATCAACAAAATATTTACGAAAATAAAAAATATAAAGAGCAGAAATTTTTAAGTACGTATGATTTTATGCTCAATATATGCGCTATGATAAGTATTTGGTGTATTACTATCTTATGTATATGGCAAATTCAAGATGGCGCGTTAAATGCAGTGTTTTTTGCAAGTATACTCATGATTGTCATTACATTATTTGAGCAAGCTATTCCAATGACAAACGTAGCTTTTTACAAAGCAGATACTACTAGAAGTCTTAAAAATATCGAAGAAGTTATAAATCAAAATTTTGAAAATCGAGAAACATATGAAATAAGCAATAACGCTTTATACTATGCTGAAAAATTGAATTTTAAATACGATTTTCAAGAAAGAAAAACGTTAAAAAATGTTCAGTTTAAAATTAACGAAGGTGAGCATGTTGCTATTATAGGTCCATCAGGCTCAGGTAAGTCTACATTATTAAGTTTGTTAATGGGCTTATATAGTTCTAACGAAGGTTTATTGGCGTATAAAGGTAAAGCTTTGCCTCATGTTGAACATGAAAAATACGTAGACGAAATAAATACAATGTTACAACACAATCATTATTTTGAAGGAACGGTCAGAGAGAATTTATTAATAGAAGAAACTGATGAGAATATGAAAAATGCATTAATGAAAGTGAGATTAGAACATTTGAAATTAGATGACAATCTCACAGAAAATGCAGAAAATATATCAGGAGGAGAAAGACAACGTCTATCAATAGCTCGATTACTATTACGAAATGCGAACATTTGGCTTATGGATGAACCAACTGCTTCTCTTGATGAAGAAAATGAAAAAATCATTATGAACAATTTATTAAGTACTGACGATACAATAGTAATCGTGACACACAATTTGAAGTACCTTGAAGATTTCGACCATATAATAGTTATGAATGAAGGAGAAATTCTAGAACAAGGTGATTATCAAACATTGCTACAAGAGCAGGGCTATTTATATGACGTAGTGGACTTTAATAAAGCGTATTGATATGTTAAAAAAATGTCTGTTTAAGCTACTAGGTTACAATTACTTTATATAAACTATCTTAGTTAAAAGGGGGATAAGTATGATTGTATTACTAACTGGTTTAGGTACATTAGTTGCAAGTTTAGTTTTAAAGGTTTCTAATCCAAAGAATATTAATAAAACATATGGATACCGTACAAAAAGATCTATGAAAAATAAAACACAATGGAATTTTGCTCAAAAATATTCCGCCAAAATGTTAATGATCATAGGGACACTCAATATTTTGATAGGGATTGTCTTAATGTTTATAACTTATAGTAAAGAATATTATTTATTTTTTGAATTAGGTTGGGCAGTTCTGACTTATCTCCCAGTTTTTATACTAACTGAGAGGAAGCTAATACAACTTGAGCGTTCCTTAAATTAACGGTAAGGCATTCAGGTATTTAAGGCGAAATCACTCTTTTTGTATTGGCAGTAGCTGACTGTTATGAAAATGCGCTTATAACAAGCTTTTTCATACCTAGTCACCTTTGCCGGGGTGGGACAGAAATCTCTTTTTAATAAAATGAGATTTCTGTCCCGCTCCCTTTTTAACTAAATAAGATATCGAATGTTGCAAGACAAGGTGCACGTGCAACATAAAGTCCTCGAAAGTTGCAAGACGAGGTGCACGTGCAACATAAAGCCTCCTTGTTGCCAAGACTACTGAGAAAAGTCAATAAGACTACCGTTATTGACACGTTTGATAAGAAAAGACAATAAGGCTACCGTTATTGACACGTTTGATAAGAAAAGGCAATAAGGAACTCAAAATTTACAAGACAAGAGCCGCATGCGATATAAGTGTCCAGTCTATTACTACTAACACAAAAATGAGTTCGGGACATTAACTATTGTCCCGAACTCTTAATTATTATTTTTCTTGATTAATTTTATCTATGTTTTTAATCATTTTTTGTAAAAGTATGTTTAATTGTTCTGTTTCTTCATCAGTTAATTGAGATACGTCTTGTATTAAATGAGAAGCTTGGTATAACTTTTCTTTCATTTCTAGACTTTTATCTGTTAAGTGGACAAAAACTTCACGTTGATCTAAATCCGATCTTTTACGTTTAATTAAATGGAGGTTTTCCATTCTTTTTAATAAAGGAGATACTGTACCTGTATCAAGTGCTAGACCTGTTACAAGTTTTTTGACATTGACCGGTGCTGTTTCCCACAAAATTGTTAGTACTAAATACTGTGGGTATGTAATGTTATATTCTTTGAAAATTTTATTAGAATAATAACGATTGACTTGTCTTTGTGCATTATACAAATTAAAACACAATTGATTCTGGATATTTAAATTATCCGGCATAATCTTTCCCCCAAACTACAAATGAAATAGCTTTTTATTTCCGAACTTCTAATCTATTATATAATGAATAATTTTAGTTTGTAAATATTTTTAATAATGATTCCGATTATCTATAGAAATAATAATGTTGTTTACTTTAAAACGCTTAAGACTTTGTAGTTTATATTGGAATATCATATAATGACAGAAAGGTGGTAGAAACATGAGTAGTGGCAAAAATATAAAAGATAAAATGAATATTACAGTGCTGACGGGCTTTTTAGGAAGCGGAAAAACAACTTTACTACAAAGGTTAATAATAGAAGCGAAAGAAGCAGGTAAAAGAGTTGCAATTGTTATGAATGAATTTGGTTCTTTTGATGTTGATAGCCAGCTTTTAGGTGAAGGTATTTCAAGTAAAAGCTTATTAAACGGCTGTATATGCTGTTCTTTAAAAGATGATATGGAGGTTGTACTTCATAACTTATACCATAGTGAGAAACCAGATTTAGTTATTATAGAAGCTACTGGGATAGCGCACCCGGTAGAAATAGTTGATGCATGTCAAAATCCTACTATTGTAGATAAAGTACATATGCCTTTTATTATTGGTGTTATGGATGGTAAAAGATACATAGAAAGAGATCGCTATTCTAATCAAACTAAACATTTAATGGAAGAACAAATGGCAAATGCACATGTAATAGTAGTTAACAAATCTGATGAACTGTCTAATGAAGAAAAAGGAATGCTTGAGGATCATTTAAACGAAATAAAACATCAACCAGATGTCTATTTTACAAATTACTCTAAAATAGACCAAATAATTGAACGTGATGATGCAATAATTAATATAGAAGGTAAACATAGTCATCATCATGGTATTCAATCCATTAATTATACGTTTGATGGACCTATAAAGATGGAACTTTTAATTCGTTTCTTACAACAGTTACCTGATTCTATATTGAGAATAAAAGGATTTGTAAAATTCCAAGAAGAACCAGATCAGACTTATTTATTCCAGTATGCGTTCGGAGTGCCTCAGTATGAACCAGAAATGATGAACATGCCGTTAACAATTGTTATTATAGGGGAAACAATAGATAAAGCATATTTACGTAATAAATTAGACATGTTGAACTTTACTTAGGAGATGATGGGATGGAGCGTATTCGAATAAATAAACACGTCAGTTATTCTAGAATCATTCATGGATTTTGGAGATTAAATGAATGGGGTTATAGTAACCAACAATTAAATGATTATATGCACGATATAGTTGATCGCGGTATTACAACAATGGATCATGCAGATATATATGGCAATTACACATGTGAAAGTTTATTCGGTGATGCTTTAGCGCTTACGCCGAACTTAAGAGAAAAATTAGAAATTGTAACAAAATGCGGAATAATTCTACCTAATCAAAGTAACCCTGAATTTAATGGGCATCGCTATGACCAAAGTTATGAACATATCATTCAATCTGTTGATCGTTCGTTGACGAATTTAAGAACGGATTATATCGATACGTTGCTTATTCATAGACCATCTCCACTGATGGATCCTGATGAAGTGACTAAAGCTGTCATGCACCTTGTAGAACAAGGGAAAATAAAAGCTTTTGGTGTTTCGAATTTTAAATGTAACCAATATGAACTATTGAATGAAAGCCTCAAAAAAGAAATGTCACATATTTCGGTTAACCAAGTTGAAGTATCGCCATATGAATTAGAAAATATTGAAGATTGTACACTGAATAGAATGTTACAACATGACGTAAAAGTTATGGCTTGGAGTCCATTGGCTGGTGGAGCGATTTTTAATGAAGATGATCCAAAAGCAAAACGTATATTAGATACAATTCAGCCAATAGCTGCTAAATACAACGTTAGTATAAGCACGATTATATACAGTTGGTTATTACGTTTACCATCAAAAGTTATGCCTATTGTTGGTTCAAGTAAAATTGAAAGAGTAGACGAAGCGGTTAAAGCAACTAAAACATCGTTAACAGACCAAGAATGGTTTGATATATATGTAGCGTCGCGTGGAGAAGATATATTATAGAAAAAAGCACTAAATCGTTAATGAAATTCAACGGTTTAGTGCTTTTTTCTATGTCACATAGATGTCTTTATGATTCTAAATCAAGTCGATTTAGCACGATTTCTCCTAATGATTTACTTGCAACAGCCATGCAATCTTCATTCACTTCGAATTTAGGATGATGATTCATATAAGGTGTATCTGTATTTTCAGGTTTACTACCAACAATATAGAAAGTACCAGGAATCTTTTGTAAATAATAAGCAAAGTCTTCTGACCCTGATGCTTGTGGTATTTCTATCAAGTGATTGAAATAATCGCCTTTACTTTTCTCAAGAATATCTACCATTTTATCCGTTTGTTCTTCATGGTTATAGAGTACTGGATAGCCATAATGATAGTCTAAATTACATTCAACATCGAAACCTAAAGCGATACTATCTGATATTTTCTTGATCTCTTCGTACATTTTTTCTTCATAATCAGGATTTAAATATCTTGCTGTTCCTTTAATCGTGACACTATCTTGAATCACGTTATATCCACCTGGAGCTTCAAAGGCACCAATTGTAATAACGCCCATTTCAAGAGGATCAATTCTTCTTGATACAACTGTTTGGATTGTATTTACAAAGTTTGTGCCAGCTACTAAAGCATCGTGTGTTTTGTGTGGGCTTGCAGCATGTCCACCAAGTCCATTAATAGTTAATTTAAATGTTGAGCTACCTGAAAAAGCTTTTCCTTTATGATAGCCAATAAAGTCAGGGTTAGCTACAGGAACGATATGAATACCATAAATCTCATCAATATCATCTAAGGCTCCAGATTCAACGATAGCTTTAGCGCCACCTGGAGGTTTTTCTTCAGCGTGCTGGTGAATGATTTTAATTGTTCCTGGTAATTCTTCTTTTAATTCTATTAGTGCATCAGCTAGCCCCATTAGATAAGCAGTATGCACATCATGACCACATGCATGCATTACACCTTCATTTGTAGACTTAAATGGTACATCTGCTTCTTCTGTAATTGGTAATGCATCAAAATCAGCTCTTAATCCGATTGTGCGACCTTCTTTTCCACCGTTAATTTCTACAATAATTCCATGTTCATCTTTAACAGGTTGTGATATTTTAACATTTTTATCTTGATAAAATGATTTGATATACTCTGCTGTATTTTCTTCTTCAAATGATAATTCAGGATATTGATGTAGATGTCTTCTAATCTCTATCATTTCGTTTTCTCTTTCTTCAATCAATTTAAATAATTTTTCTTTTAAATCATTCATATTTTGCCTCCTTAAATATACTAAAAAAGTATAACAATAATCTTTTTTTTGCATGAAATATTTGCACTTATAAATACCAAAAAAATTTTATGATTGTTTTTGAATGTTTTTGGTTGAATGTGATTGACTTTTTAATGAAAACGTTTTATCATATCAATGAACAGGGGTGATGTGATGTTAACTGAAGAAAGGCATCAACTCATAATTGAGACGATTAAACAACGGGAAACAGTATCTTTACAAGATTTAATTCAATTAACGCAATCAAGTACTTCAACTATTAGAAGAGATTTATCGCTACTTGAACAAAATGGCTTTTTAAAAAGAGTACATGGTGGCGCGACGCAAATAACGAAACGACATGAAGAAAGAGATATGTCAGATAAAGAAACGCGTTATCAAAATGAAAAGAGAGAAATAGCGAAAGTTGCAGCTAGACAAATTTCAGAGGGCGATACGATTTATTTAGATGCAGGGACAACAACTTTAGAAATGATACCTTATATTAATCAGCAAGATATAGTTGTCGTAACTAACGGTTTAACGCATGTAAAACCATTATTAGAAAAAGGTATAAAAGTTTATATGACAGGCGGAGAAATTAAATCTACAACATTAGCGAATATAGGTGTAAATGCCGTTAAATCTTTACAGAAATATCGATTCGATAAAGCTTTTATGGGCATGAATAGTATAGATTTAAAGTATGGCTTAACTACACCTGATCCAGATGAATCAAAAATGAAAGAAACAGCAATTCATCTTGCTTCACACATTTATGTGCTATTAGATCATTCTAAGTTTAATGAAGTATCATTTGCAGAAGTGGAAATTGATAAAGGTTTTGAAATATTAACTTCTGAAAAAGCAATTAATGAAATAGAGAATATTACACTTTATAAAGAAAAGTATGAAATTAGTGGAGGTTTAAAATGATTTATACAGTAACATTTAATCCGTCTATAGACTATGTTATGTTTACAAATCAATTTGAAGTAGGTGGATTAAATAGAGCACATGAAACAAATAAGTTTCCTGGAGGAAAAGGTATTAACGTTTCAAGAGTGTTGAATACTTTAAAAGTTGAAAATACAGCAACAGGTTTTGTTGGAGGATTTCCTGGAGAATTTATTAAAGATAAATTAGAACAGTCCAATATTTTAACTGATTTTATTGAAGTAGAAGAAGATACAAGAATTAACGTGAAGTTAAAAACTGGTTCTGAGACTGAAATTAATGGTCCAGGTCCAAATATCGAACCACAACATTACGAATCATTTTTAAATAAAATGAAACAAACAACTTCGTCTGATACAGTCATAATCGCTGGAAGTGTACCAAGTACATTAAAGAAACCGGTATATAAAGAAGTTGCAGAAATATTAAAAGAAACCGGTGCTACGCTAATTGTTGATGCAGAGAAAGATTTAATGAAATCTATACTTTCTTTTGAACCGAAATTTGTGAAGCCAAATAAAACAGAATTAGAAGAAATTTTTGATAAAGAAATTAATACAGATCAAGAAGTAATTGATTGTGCTAAACAGTTAATAGAAGAAGGCGCTCAATCGGTCATCGTTTCACTAGGTGGTGAAGGTGCAATCTATGTGGATTCGAACATTCAACTTAAGGCAATTGTGCCTAACGGAGAAGTAGTTAACACTGTAGGTTCGGGTGACAGTACAGTGGCAGGTATGGTTGCTGGATTAACAACTGGTAAGGATATTGAAGAAGCATTCAAATTAGCTGTAAGTTGTGGAACAGCTACAGCTTTCAATGCAGATTTAGCTGAACATGAAGATATAGAAAGAATTCTATCTAAAGTAACGATTAAGCATTTGTAAAATAGGGAGGTTAATATTATGAGGATTACAGAACTCTTAACTAAGGAAACAATAGCAATGGATTTATCAGCAACGACTAAAGATCAAGTAATAGATGAACTTGTATCTCAATTAGATAAAGCTGGTAAATTAAGTGATGAAAAAACATTTAAAGAAGCAATTCATACAAGAGAGTCACAAAGCACAACTGGAATTGGTGAAGGTATTGCTATACCACATGCTAAAACAGATGCTGTTCAATCAGCAGCAATTGCATTTGGTAAATCGATTGAAGGCGTTGATTATCAATCGTTAGATATGCAACCAGCGCATTTATTCTTTATGATTGCTGCACCAGCTGGCGGAGCTCAAACTCACTTGGATGCGTTAGCTAAACTTTCGGGTATTTTAATGGATGAAGCAGTACGAGAAGAACTGTTACAAGCTAATAGTGAAGAAGAAATTTTAAACATTATTAACAAGCATGATGATGAAGCGACAGATGATGAGTCTAACGAGGAATCAGAAGCAACTCCGATTCAATCTGAAAACGTTGAAGAAGAAGGATTAATTTTAGCAGTTACAGCTTGTCCAACAGGTATCGCGCATACTTATATGGCAGCTGACTCATTGAAAAATCAGGCTAAAAAAATGGGTGTACCAATTAAAGTAGAAACAAATGGTTCAGGCGGAATTAAAAACCATCTAACTGATGAAGACATTGAAAAAGCAACAGGAATCATTGTCGCTGCAGACGTACATGTTGAAACTGATCGTTTCGATGGTAAAAATGTTGTGCAAGTACCTGTAGCAGATGGTATAAAAAGACCAGAAGAATTAATCAATATGGCTCAAGATACTAGTCGTAAACCATTTGTAGCTAAAGGTGGCAAACAAAGCTCATCAACTTCGAATGAAAAACAAAGTGTATCTAAAACAATTTATAAACATTTAATGAACGGTGTTTCAAATATGTTACCACTTGTTATATCTGGTGGTATCTTAATGGCAATCGTGTTCTTATTTGGAGAAAACTCATTTGATGCTAAAAGTTCACAATATAATGAATTTGCAGCAAACTTATGGCAGATTGGTAGTGAAAGTGCCTTTAAACTAATTGTACCAATCTTAGCTGGTTTCATTGCACGTAGTATTGCAGATAAACCAGGTTTCGCGTCTGGTCTTGTCGGTGGTATGTTAGCAGTGGCAGGTGGTTCAGGATTCCTAGGTGGTATTATAGCAGGTTTCTTAGCGGGTTATTTAACTGAAGGTATTAAATATGTTTCTAGAAACTTACCTCAAATGTTTGAAGGTTTGAAACCGACATTAATATATCCAATTCTCTCAGTTTCCATTACTGGTTTACTAATGGTTTATGTGATTAACCCACCTACAGCGTGGTTAAATAATTTATTATTAAATGGATTAAATGATTTATCAGGTTCGAATATTGTATTACTAGGTTTAGTAATCGGTGCTATGATGGCAATTGACATGGGTGGTCCATTCAATAAAGCTGCATATGTATTTGCTACAGCAGCATTAACAGAAGGTAACGCAGCAGCTATTACAGCAGCAATGGTCGGTGGTATGATACCTCCAATCGCAATTGCTACAGCAATGTTACTGTTCAAAAATAAATTTACAAAAACTCAAAAAGGTTCTATTTTACCAAACTATGTTATGGGACTTTCCTTTATAACAGAAGGTGCCATCCCGTTTGCAGCAGCGGATCCACTACGTGTCATTCCATCAATGATGGTAGGTTCAGGAATTGGTGGTGCGATAGCTTTAGGTTTAGGTTCTAGCATTCAAGCACCACATGGTGGTATATTTGTAATATTAGCTACAGACTTTGGCCATGTATTACAAACTTTATTAGCAGTAATAATAGGTGCTTTAGTAAGTGCTATTATATACGGATTGCTTAAACCTAAATTAACACAAGATCAAATTGATATAGCTGAAGAAATAGAATAAAAAATTAAAAATTTATATAAAAAAACCGACATTGTAAAATTACGTTGTCGGTTTTTTATTGAAATCATTGATAAAATTTTATATGATGAATAAAAATATTGTAAGATTTCACAATATGGAAATTAAGAGGAAAGATGTAAAACATGTTATATTATAAGACGATTATAAAATCTGAAGAAGCAGAATGGGTTACCTTGTTACACGGGGCTGGAGGTAGCTCTTCTATTTGGTTTAAACAAATGAGATATTATAGAAAGCACTTTAATGTTTTACTTGTTGATTTAAGAGGTCACGGCAAATCTGCAAATAAAGAATGGAAGAAAAATGATTCATTCGAACATTTAGCTAAAGAAGTCATAGACGTACTCGATCACTTAAAAATTAAAAAGACGCATATTATTGGGATGAGTTTAGGAACAATTGTTGGGCAAACAATGGCAGATTCGTATCCTGAAAGAATTACAACGTTAGTTTTAGGTGGCGCAATTATTAATGTTAATTTAAGAACTAAATTCTTATTAGCTATTGGTAGGACTATTATGAACTTTGTTCCTTATATGTTACTTTATAAATTATTTGCTTATATCATTATGCCTAGAAAAGAACATGAAGAGTCTCGATTGAGGTTTATAAACGAAGCTAAAAAAGTTTCACAAAAACAATTTATAAAATGGGTTAAGCTAACCAAATTAGTGAATCCATACTTAGCGCATTTGCAAGTGGCTACAAAGAATATCCCGACTTTATTTATTATGGGAGATGAAGATTATTTGTTTATGCCACCTGTAGAACGGTTAGTAAAAGACTATGAGAACTTTTATTTAGAAGTTATCGAACAAGCAGGGCATGTATGCAATATAGATAAGCCAGAAGAATTTAATAAAATTAGTTCACAGTTTATAATGAAACACAACGAACTATCTTTTTAATGGAAAATGTATGCGTAAAATAATATATGCATACATTTCTTCTTATTCATTTTAATTAGTAGTAAAATGTGTTAGACTTAACTCAATATGCTATAGTCGGGAGAGGTGACGCAAAATGGGGAGGATTTAGTTTTACACTTAAATTCAAGCATGTTTTCTTTAAAAATAGAACTAAAAAGGTGGCCCAAGCGTCACCGCAAAATATTTGGAGGTGAATCCCTAGAAATAGGGAACTAATTGGAAATTTCGACCATAATAAACTTTATTGTATTCTTTATATTAATTGCATTTACAATGGTATTCGTAGGTTCTGAATTCGCGCTTGTTAAAATACGTATGACGAGAATAGAACAACTTATATCTGAAGGAAGTAAGTCTGCTAAAATTGTATATAAAATGGTAAAAGAATTGGATTACTATTTATCTGCTTGTCAGCTTGGTATTACTGTGACTTCACTAGGATTAGGTTGGATTGGTGAACCAACATTTGAAGTTCTTATACATCCTGCATTAGACTTCTTTAATTTACCAGATGCACTTACTACTACATTTTCTATCGTTATCAGTTTTCTAATTGTTACATTTATTCACGTAGTAGTTGGTGAACTTGCACCTAAGACTGTTGCTATTCAACAAGCGGAAAAACTATCATTATTTTTTGCTAGACCGCTTTATTATTTCGGTATCGTTATGAAACCATTAATTTGGTCTATGAACGGAACAGCTAGAATACTTGTACGTACTATTGGTATTCAACCTACAAATGAAGAACAAGCAATGTCTGAAGAAGAATTAAAGCTTATCATGACTCAAAGCTATCAAAGTGGTGAAATTAACCATACAGAATTAGCTTATATGCAAAACATTTTCTCATTCGACGAAAGATTAGCAAAAGATATCATGGTACCTAGAACACAAATGGTTACATTAACTGAACCATTTAATATTGAAGAACTGCTCGAAATTATTAATGAACATCATTATACACGTTATCCAATTTCTGAAGACGGCGATAAAGACCACATAAAAGGCTTTATCAATGTAAAAGAATTTTTAACAGAGTATGCTTCAGGCAACAAAATTAAAATTAATGCCTACATTCATAATTTACCACTGATTCATGAAGTTACAAGAATCAGTGATGCATTAGTGAAAATGCAAAAAGATCATGTTCATATGGCATTAGTTATAGATGAATATGGTGGTACTGCTGGTATTATTACAATGGAAGATATACTAGAAGAGATTGTCGGAGAAATTAGAGATGAATTCGATGACGATGAAATAAATGATATTATCAAAACTGGTGAAGATACTTACCAAATAAATGGGCGTGTCACACTTTCTGAATTAGAAGACAAATTTGGAATTGATTTTGAAGATTCAGATGATATAGATACAATTGGTGGTTGGCTACAAGCTCACAATCCTGAAATAGAGAAAGATGACTATGTCGATACAGAATATGACAAATGGGTTGTCATAGATGTAGAAAATCATCAAATTAGAACTGTAGCACTCCATAAAGAATTTATAAAAGAAAGAAAAAATCTCTTTGACGAAGATGAAGAAGACGAGGATTAAGACGTGAATAAAACAACTTTAACATCACTTTTTAGATTTACAGGCTATTTAGAAGGCGGTTCGTTGTTATTATTAATATTAATAGCGATGCCAATTAAATATATGTTAGATATTCCAACTGTAGTCTCTGTTATAGGTATGTTACATGGCGTTTTATTTTCTTTATATCTCATTATGATTTTAATAATGACGACCATAGTGCGCATTCATATAAAATGGCCAATAGTAGCTTTAATTTCAGCATTTATTCCTTTTGGTACTTTTATATTTGATCGCTTCTTTATTAACAGTAAGACTTACGATAATATAATAAAATAATTTTTAAAAGAGTCTGGGACATAATTAACTGTTCCAGACTCTTTTTTGTATTCTATTTTCTTTAATCTTTTTCTTCGTGTAGAATAATAATATAAGATGGATTAAGAGAGGAACCATAGGTATGAGAATTAATAAATTTTTAAGTGAAGCTGGTGTCTGTTCACGTCGTGGAGCAGATAAATGGATAGATGATAAACGTGTAAAGATAAATGATGAGTTAGCAACTTTAGGCTCACAAGTGGAAGATTCTGATGTCGTAAAAGTTGATAATAAAGTTATAACGATTGATAAAGGTTATGTATATATTGCTTTGAATAAACCGAGAGGCATTACTTCAACTACAGAAAAGCATATTAAAGGCAATGTAGTAGATTATGTGAACCACCCAGAAAGAATATTTCATATCGGTAGATTAGATAAAGATTCAGAAGGCTTATTGTTACTTACCAGTGATGGCGATATTGTAAATGAAATATTGCGTAGTGAAAACCATCATGAAAAAGAATATGTCGTGACAGTTGATAAACCTATCACGAAAGAATTTATTAAAAATATGTCTAATGGTGTTGTTATATTAAATCAAAAGACATTGCCGGCGAAATTAGAACAACTCAATGATAAAACTTTTAAAATTATTTTAACGCAAGGTTTAAATCGTCAAATTAGAAGAATGTGTGAAACATTAGGCTATAACGTTAAGAAGTTAAAACGTATACGTATAATGAACATTAAGTTAGATGGTATCAAATATGGAGAGTGGCGAGATTTAACAGCTGAGGAATTTAATACACTTACTCAAACACTTTCATATGAGCCGAAAAGAGAGCGTATGAAATCTAAATAAAGGGGATTTTAAAATGGTCAAGTTAAATAACAATGTAGAGATTCCAGAATTAGGATTAGGCATTTACAAAATAGAAGATCAAGATGTTGAAAGGGTAGTTCAAACGGCAGTAGATGCAGGATACCGTGCAATAGATACAGCTTGGTTCTATAAGAATGAAAAAGCGTTAGGAAAAGCATTGAAAAATTTAAATGTACCACGTGAAGAATTATTTATTACAACAAAGCTGTGGAATGATTTTCAAGGATATGATAGAACAATAAAAGCATTTGAACAATCAATGGAAAGTTTAGATTTAACATATTTAGATATGTATTTAATTCATTGGCCATGTCCAGAAGATGAATTATTTATAGAAACTTATAAAGCATTAGAACAACTATATAAAGATGGCAAAATTAAAGCTATTGGTGTATGTAATTTTAAAGAACATCATTTAGATGCTTTATTAGCAGAAACAGAAATAGTGCCAGCTGTTAATCAAATTGAGTTTCATCCTTTATTCAATCAAGATGCATTGCAAGCTTATTGCGAAAGTAAAGGTATAAAAGTTATGGCTTGGAGTCCACTTATGAGAGGTGGAGAATGGTTAAACAATGAAACGCTGAAAAGTATTGCCCAACAGTACGATAAAACCGTTGCTCAAGTTATTATTAAATGGCATTTACAACAAGGTAGACTTGTTATACCAAAATCCCAAAATAATAATAGAATAAAAGAGAATTTTGATGTCTTTGATTTTGAATTAAATGCTCAAGACATTCAAAAAATAGACGATTTGAATATTAATGAAAGACAATTTAGAGATCCAGACGAAGTAAAAATAGGCGATATGTAATAAATTAACCTTCACAAATTTGTTTGAAATAAGATGTATTTTATATATATCTTTTAGTAGAATGAATATGTGGAGGTGTTTTTATGTTTAAATTTAAAAAACCTAATCAACACGGTGTGTGGTCAATGATTGTACTTCCAATTGCTTTTGGTATTGCTGTTGGAGGATTCTCGTTTTTACATTTACTACTATATTTAGGTGTTTTAGCAGTTTATTTTATGAGTGATCAAGTATTTTTCTATTTAAAAAAGAGGAAAAAGCAGAAAGGGTATTTGTATACTGCGGGCATTTTCTTTATTGTTGTACTTATTTCGTTTATTCCTATCGTGATTTTACGACCTGAAACTTTTTACATATTTTTACTTATGATACCATTGTCACTAGTTAATGCTTATTTTGCTAAAAAGAAAAACGAAAGAGCATTTACAAATGATTTAATAGCTGTAATAATATTTTGTCTATTTGGTATAATTAGTACGTTGTTAAATCAATCATTATTAGATGTAAACAAATGGTTTACTGTGTTTATTATTAGTTTTCTATATTTCTTTGGTACCATTTTATATGTTAAGACGATGATTAGAGAGAAAAAATCTCAAAAGTATAAATGGAGCTCATGGCTTTATCATGCGTTTATTGTATTAATTGGATTATTAATACATCCAATTATCATGGTTATGTATATACCAAGTTTAGTAAGAGCTATTGTTCTTTACGGACGCAAAATTAAAATTATGCAAGTGGGGATGATTGAAATAGCTAATTCAGTGTTTGTACTGATCATGGGATCTATATATTTACATTAAGATATATTGTGAGCATAAAATAAAAAATCACTGTGCCATTAGACAAATCTAATAGCACAGTGGTTTTTTACTTTTTTCTTTATTTCAGAATTTCAATTATTTTCTAACCGCTTTTAAGATAAATGATAATACTAAGATTAATAAGATAGAGCCAATAAGAGCTGGAATAATTGCTACGCCGCCCCATACTGGGCCTATTTCTCCTAAAATTTTACCACCGATAGCTGAACCAATTAGACCAGCTATGATGTTACCAATGATACCACCTGGGATATCTTTACCTAAAATTGCTCCGGCTAGCCAACCGATTAAACCGCCTACGATTAACATAACTATAAAACTCAACATAGTATGTGCTTCCTTATATGTTTCTTGTTTACTTTCTATATTTACCCATTAATTTTCAGCTGAAACATAGTTCGTTGTTTTGAATAGTTTTTGCCATAAAATAAAGAAAATATAAATAAGAAATACAGGAACGAGTAAAAACCAATGAGGCGTTAGAACTATCATACATATATATGAAACGATTGTAACGATTTCACCTACTAATCTTGGATGAATAAAGTATTTATATATACCTTTTTGGTAAGTCTTCGCAAGACGTCTTCCATTTAATTCAGTTGGTTCGGTGAATAACGAAAGATAAGCAATTATTTGACCGAAGATAAATAAACTCACGCCAAAGTAAGGTAGTGATTGATAAATTGATTCGTCACTGTCTAAAAATACAATATTTAAAGACATACTAAAAATAATAATTATTATATAAAGAACGAAAAATTGATTTTGAATATAATTTGGTACGTATCTAATCTGAATCCATGTATGTAAAAATGCCCATATAAGTAACATAGCTGTTACAGCAATCGTGATGAAATTGATTTCTTTAATGATTATAAAAGATACTAATCCATTCAAAGCAATTGTTATAGAAATAGCATAATGATCGATGTGCTGTTTCTTATTCATTACTACAAAGTTATATGACATTAAGACGATACAGAGAATGATATTAATCATAACTAGGATTGCCATGTCTGTCTCCTGCCTTAAAATAGTCTCATCTTCGAATTATATCAATTTCTATTCATTTAATCACGAAATATAGTATGACAATTAAAATTCAATTACGATTTGACAAAAATATGAAAATTATAATAAGATAAATTTACGCTACTTTGTAATACAAAATAGCTATAAAAGATTAGAGGTTATAAACATGTCAATTCGAACACAAATGAGAAAAGGTCTATTAGACGCATGTATATTATCAATCATCCAATCACAACCTGTGTATGGTTATGAATTATCTAAGAAATTGAATGATTTTCAATTCGCAGAAGTCTCTGAAGGAACGATTTATCCCATTCTTTTAAGGTTATTAAATAAGGAATTTATTTATAGTGAAGTTAAACCGAGCGAGCAAGGACCAAAGAGAAAATATTATTTCATTACAGAAAAAGGTAAAGAAGAACTAGAAATTGTTACAGGAGAATGGAATAAAATTAAAGGGCCAATCGATGAACTATTAACGAGGAGTGTAGATTATGACGCAAACAACAAAACAACTGATTGATTTGAACAATAAAAAGCGTGAACAATTAAATGAAGAAGATTTAGAAGTTTATGAAGATTTTTTATTATATGTGCGAACAGATTTAAGAGTAAGTGAACATGAGACAGAAGTAATATTAAATGATGTATTAGATCACTTACTAGAAGCGACATCTAACGGTAGATCAGCTATTGAATTCTTTGGTCATGACGTGAAAGGTCATGCAGATGAAATTTTAGAGGAATTACCTAATGAATCTAACAAAGCGATTATGAATATGGTTGTGATGGGAATGGTTTATTTCTATAGTATATACTTCATAACCTCAGGAATAGCGGGTATTTTTGCAGATTATAAAACATCACTATTATCGCTAATATCAATGTTAATAATAGTACCTATTGCGGGATTCTTTATCGTAAAAGCTTTATTTCGTATTATTCAAAAATATATTTTTGATAAATCTAAGTATAAAATGTTAAAAGAAAGCTTATATGGTGGAATTATAGTAGGGATAATACCAGCTATTATAATTATAGGACCAAATATAGCATTTGGAGATATGACTAAAGTATACATACCTTGGTGGTTATATATTATAGTGGGTGTCGCAATTTATGGGATTTATAAACTGATTGGATCTAATAAAAAAGAGGGGGTGGGACAGAAATCTCATTTTAATAAATAGATTTCGTAGTCCCACCCCGGCAAGGATGACTAGGGTTGGAGACTTCTGGCTATACGCCTTTTTTATTGCTCCATAGTAATGTATGCAATTGTGGCAATACATATATATCGTTTAGTGTATCGTTCATGACTTTATCTATAAGTTCTTCGTATTTACTTAGTAATTTCTCTGTGTGATTTGAAACACTATCATCTAAATAAGGGTTTCCAACTTGTAAATAAAACGGAATGTCTGGGTATCGAGCGTGAATATCTTTAGCAAATTTATAATCTTCATCATCGAATATGACAACTTTTAAAGATAAACTCTCTTTAGTACATTTTGAAATCACGTCATCCAAAATAGGTAGACTTGGTTTCATACCAGAGCTTGGTGGTTTAGGACTGATTGTTAAGTCGTCTATATCCACCATCCATTCTTGAAATTTAGAACCTTGTGTTTCTAGCGCAGTTTGAATCTTTCTTTCTTTAAATGCTTCAACAAGAGGGCCGATATTTTTAATTAAAGCTGGATTACCACCAGAAATAGTGACATGTTGATATTGATTAGGAGCAAGTTGATCTAGTTCTGAAAGGATTTGTTCAGGTTCTAGTAGTCGAATATCGTCTTTAGCAGAACCATCCCAAGTAAAGCTTGAATCACACCAACTACATCTATAATCACAACCACTTGTTCTAACAAACATGGTTTTTCTTCCAATAACCGAGCCTTCTCCTTGTATAGTCGGACCAAATATTTCAAGTACAGGAATTTTAGGCATTATTTTCACCCTGTTTCACAGGACGATAAACGACATAACTTGTTGGTGTCTCTCTAACAAAGACTTGTACACATTTAGGTTTATTATCACGATTATCTAATGATTCTTGTACAATATTATATATTGTTTGAGCAACTTGCTCTGTTGAAGGGCTGTTGTCTTTAAACTCTTCGAAATCATTTAATAAACGATGGTCATATCTCTTGTGTATAAGTGATTTTAATTCACTGAAATTCACTAAAAATCCCATTTTGTCCAATTCATCACCAGCGATTGTTAAATTAATGAAATATGTATGCCCATGAACATTATGGCATTTTCCAGATTCTTCATAAGGAATGTAATGTGCGCTTGAAAAATTAAAGTCTTTATTTAGTTCAAAAGCATATGGATGCTGAACGCTAGGGTATATTTGTTGTAACATTATAGACTTCCTTTCAATTCAAGGTACTGTGATAAACCTTGATTTCTTAATTTGCATGCAGGACATTCACCACATCCGTCAGCTATAACACCGTTATAACAAGTTAATGTACGTTCACGAACATAATCAAGTGCACCTAATTCATCACTCAACGCCCATGTTTCTTGTTTGTTAAGCCACATAAGAGGTGTATGTATAACAAAATCTTTGTCCATTGATAAATTAAGAGATAAGTTCATAGATTTAATAAAACTATCTCTACAATCTGGATAACCGCTAAAGTCTGTTTCACAAACGCCAGTGATGATATGTTTAGCACCGATTTGGTAAGCAAGTGCACCAGCAAATGATAAGAATAATAAATTTCTAGCTGGTACGAATGTGTTTGGTATACCATCTTCATTATTTTCGATTTCCATATTGTGATCTGTTAAAGCGTTTGGAGATAATTGTGAAAGTAGTGACATGTCCAGAATATGATGTTTCAAACCTTGTTCTTTAGCAATATTTTCTGCTACTTCTATTTCTAAATCATGTCTTTGTCCGTATTGAAAAGTAAGGAGTTCTACTTCTTTAAAATTTTCTTTCGCATAAAACATACATGTCGTACTGTCTTGACCACCGCTAAAAACGACAAGTGCTTTATCATTTTTTAATGTTTCTGACATAATCTTTCTCCTTTAAAAAGGCATAAAAAAAGCCTGCCTTCTATAAAAAAGGTAGACGAAGTGTCTAGTTTTTTATAGAGGGTATGAGCTAGGAACCTCTTAGTTTATTGAATATACAAATGATAATACAATCAAATTGTAAAAGCAAGTTTATGATATGGTATGATAGGTCTGAAAATAATAAACAAAGTGAAGGTATTTTTATGATTATTATGATAGACAACCATGATTCTTTTACATACAACATTATCGAATATTTAAAAATTATTACTATTAATGAAAAAATTAGAATTTATAAAAATGAAGATATCAATATAGATATGCTTAATAGTTTAAACCCTAAATCTGTTATTGTTTCACCAGGTCCGGGACACCCTAACGATTATCCAAAGCTGATGGAAAATTTGTATCAAATACATAAACACATACCTATTTTAGGTGTTTGCTTAGGGTTTCAGTTATTAATAGCTACGTTTAATGGAAAAATAGTAAACGGTCAAAAGCCTATTCATGGTCATGTTGCTGCTATTAAACATGATGGTAAAGGAATATACCAAAACTTACCGTCTTCATTTAATGTAACGAGGTATCATTCATTAATAGCAGATGATACTTGTATTCCAGATGAATTTATTATTTCAGCATGGACGGTTGAGGGGAATATTCCAATGGCAATAAGACACAAAAGCTTACCAATTGAAGCGGTTCAATATCATCCTGAATCTATTTTGAGCGAATTTGGCAAAGAGCAAATTGCAAATTTTCTTACGAAGGTAGGTGTTGAAGTTGAAAGCACATATACAATTTAAATATATCAATGATAAAGATAATATAGAAAAATTAAATTTAAAGTTTGAAAAACCTATTTATTATATGGTTGCTAATACTATCGAAGAGGTTGAAAAATTAATAAATAAAGCAGAGTATTATCAGAGTAGTGGTTATTATGTAGTCTTAAGTTTACCTTATGAAAGTGCGCCAGCTTTCGATAAAGCATTGCAAGTATATAATGATCAAGAAAACTACGGATCGTTACAAGTTTATAAAAGTCCTGTTAATCAATTTGAAAATGAGTCTGCTTATGAAACATCTTTAAAAAATATAAATTGGCACCCAGTTGATAGTGAAGAAACGATACAATCTAATATACATTTCATACATAATGAAATTATTAAAGGAAACACTTATCAAGTGAACTATACGACGCGTTTAATAGGAAACCGTATAAAAAAACCTTATCATTATTTTAAATTATTAACTTATGAATCAAATGGTGATTATCAAGCATATATCGAGAACGATAATGAAAGCATTATTTCGGTATCACCCGAACTATTCTTCCAAACTGGTCCATATCGTAATAAAAATAATTGCATTGTTACGAAACCAATGAAAGGTACAATTGCTAGAGGACAAAATAACGAAGAAGATAAAATTAATTTCGATGTTCTTAATCAATCTAATAAAGATAAAGCTGAGAATGTTATGATTGTGGATTTATTAAGAAATGATTTAAGTAAAATTTCTAAAACAGGTACAGTAAAAACAACCGATTTATTTATGATTGAGAAATATAAGACCGTATATCAAATGACGAGTACGATTTATAGCGAAATTTCCTCTAATCAAAGTCTATATCATATATTACAAGCTTTATTCCCGTGTGGATCGATAACTGGCGCTCCTAAAGAATCAACTATGAAAATTATTCATGAACTTGAAACATTACCGAGAGGTGTTTATTGTGGAACAATCGGTTTAATGTTACCTGATGGCAGAAATATTTTTAATGTTCCAATTCGTACAATACAAAACAAGAAAGATAAATCCATCTACGGTGTTGGGGCGGGTATAACAATTGATTCAAATCCTCACGCAGAAATAAAAGAATTTAAAATGAAAACAAAAATACTAGATAATCCAAATGTTCATTTAATAGAAACTATACGTATTGAAAATGGAAAAGTAAGCAGGCGTAAAGAACATACTCGAAGAATTGAAAAAAGCGCTGCTGAATTGAATATCCCTTTTAACCGTAATCAATGGGATGATGTACTGGATACCGCTTTAGAAAATCACTCAAATGGTACATATAAGTTAAGGATTGAATTGGACCGCTTAGGAGATTTTCAAGTGGAAATAAATGAATTGAGTAATACTAATAAACCATTTACAGCACAATTAATGCTTGCTAAAGAAGTTCCGACGTTATATACAATCAATAAGACTACTGCGCGAAAGCATTTTGAACACTCACATGAAACGAATGTTGTATTATATTATAATGAAGAAAATCAAATAACCGAGTTTGATATTGGAAATGTCGTTATTTTTGAAGATGGTGATTACTTCACACCACCATTTAGTAATCAAATTTTAAATGGATGTATGAGACAATCTTTACTAAGAGATGAAATAATAAAAGAACGAATTATAAATAAGGATATGTTATTAGATGGTATTAAAAATCGTAAAATTAAACTGTTTATGATTAATAGTTTGAGAGAATGGATAGAGATAGATTTAAAATTTTGATGGCAATCTATGATGACAAATAGTAAAATAGATACCATCTTATAAGGACGGGTGAAAATAAATGTTCTTAGCATTATTATATTTAATAATTATCATTTTAGTTGTTTTTTACATGAAGAATATTGTGTTAACACATTTGAGAAGAAACAATAATAAGAAGAGTTTTGCTTTTCTATATATAGGATTTGCGATATCAATATTATTTGTAGGTTTATTTGTTAATCAAATTACGTCTGTTTTTATAGACTTAACAGATGTGTTTTATCGCAAGTAATGGTACATGATATAGCGAAACAGAATGAGGTGTCTTTATATGCGCATATATCCTAAAGGTGATTCTGCTCTAACTGTTATGAGTGATAGAGAACCTTCTAGACAATTAACGCACGAAATAAATGAATTTAGAATGGACATACTAAACAAAAATATGCCATTTATCGATGAGGTTATACCAAGTGAAAATAGTTTAATGGTTGTTTATCACCCATATAATATGATGATGAATCATGATATTTCTCAACCTTTCAATTATATGCATGAATTAATAGAAGGTATAATTAAGAAAAAGAAAGAAGACTTAAAGGATAGAGAAGTTCGTAAGACTGCTGTTGAAATCGATGTGGTTGTAGGCGGGATATATGGGCCTGATTTTGACGGTCTAACTGATTTGTCAGATGAAGAACAAATACAAGTTTTAGAATCAAGAACATACTTTGTTTCTATGATTGGCCACACACCAGGCTGTCCATACTTATCGGGGTTAAGCCACAGATTGCATTCTAAAAATTCGGGTTATAAACAATTTATTCCTAAAGGATCTTTATGTATTGAAAGAGATAAGCTTTTTATTACGACTACAGATACAAATGGTAGTTGGCCAGTTATAGGTTGGACAGAAGTTGAAATGTTTGATAGAGAAGAAAGTAAATGTAAATTAAACTTTGGTGACGATGTTGTTTTAAATGTTGTAGATAGAGAAACAATTGAGAGTGGAGGGTATAAACCATGTCACTAATTATGAGAGAACCTGGTCTATACACTTCAATTCAAGATTTAGGTAGACAAAAATTCCAACATATTGGTATCGTGAAAAATGGTTCCATTGATCAACTTAATCATAGATTAGCAAATATGTTAGTAGGTAATGATGAAGATGAAGCATTGTTAGAAATGACTTTTAAAATGCCGAGTATACAATTTACAGAACCAACATTAATTGCAATTACCGGTGCACATTTTCCTGCATATCGTGATGACAAGAAAATATTACCGTATAAAATTCATTTAATGAATAAAGGAGAAGTACTCAGTTTTGAGGATGCTCATAAAGGTACTAGGGTATATCTTGCAATAGCAGGGGGAATAGTGGCTGATGAATGGTTAGGTTCAAAATCTACTAGTATTAGATTAGGAATGGGTGGACATAAAGGACGTTTATTGCAACAAGGCGATGAAATAGAGCTTTTTAGAAATTATTCACCATTACAAAAGAAACTATTCGCCAATTTAGAAGAAACTAAAACGGCAGATTGGGGTATAGACCAATATACACTTGCTTTAAATTATTTCACGGACATCTTCCATATTATTTCAGGAGAAGGTATGTCACATTTCAAACAAGATGAAATAAAAAATCTAGAAAATAGAGTGTATAAGATATCCAATCGTTTTAATAGAACAGGATTAACGTTAGAGGGAGAATCAATCGTTAATAGAGAAATTAACGATCAATCATTCTTAAGCGTTAAAAAAGGTACAGTTTTATTAAATGAAGAAAATCAACTCGTTATTATGTTGAATGATCATCAATCATTATCAAGCTACCCTCAACTAGGGACTATTGCCTCATATCACATAGATAAACTTGCACAGAAAAAACAAGGTTCCAAAATAATCTTTAGGACATTAAGTATTGAAGAAGCTGAAAAAAATATGAAAAAACATGCACAATTTGTAAAACAAATAAAGACAGGCATAAAATATAAATTACAAGAAGAAATGCAAAAACAATCGAAACATAAAATGTGACGGTTATATGTACTTTTACACATTTTTTGTGGTAGATATAGGTTTTTAGTTGAATTTTTTTGTAAAGTAGTATAAATTATAATACTGAACATCTATTAATATTACAAGAATATTACAACGGTCAATAATTTGTAATGAATTTATAAAGGAAATTGATGTGAGTTGAGATACGGAGGAAAGGTATGAAATCAAAAAATAGGAAGATAGGCGTCTTTACGTTCTTCTTGCTAACCGTTTTAGCGATTGCGTTGAAGACTTATTTTGCCTATTATGTGGACTTGTCACTTGGGGTAAAGGGACTAGTACAAAATTTAATACTATTAATGAACCCATATAGCTTAGTTGCATTAATATTAAGTGTGTTTTTATTCTTTAAAGGGCGTAAATCTTATTGGTTTATTTTCATAGGAGGATTTATACTAACATTCCTGTTATATGCGAATGTTGTGTACTTTAGATTCTTCTCTGACTTTTTAACATTTAGTACATTGAACCAAGTAAGTAACGTTGAATCTATGTCTGGTGCTGTATATAGTTCATTCTCATGGTACGACTTTATTTACTTCACTGATACGATTATATTCTTATTTGTTCTTGTATTTAAGAGCAAGTGGCTTAATACAAAAGCATTCCCTAAGAAGTTCGTTCCAGTAGTAATGGGCGTTGCGGTAGCATTAGCATTTTTAAATTTGGCTTTTGCTGAAGCTGATAGACCAGAATTACTTACTAGAACATTCGATCATAAATATTTAGTTAAATATTTAGGTCCATATAATTTCACAGTATATGATGGTGTTAAAACAGTTCAAAATAACTCTCAAAAAGCGTTAGCTAGTGAAGATGATCTAACTGAAGTTAAAAATTATGCTAAGCAAAAATATCAAAAACCTAGTAAAGAAACATTTGGTATAGCCAAAGATAAAAACGTCATTAAAATTCATTTAGAAAGTTTCCAATCATTCTTAATTGATTTTAAAGTTAATGGGGAAGAAGTTACACCATTCTTGAACTCACTTGCTAAAGGTGATAAAGGATATAAATATTATCCAAACTTTTTCCATCAAACTGGACAAGGTAAGACTGCCGATTCAGAGTTAACGATGGATAATAGTATTTACGGGCTTCCGCAAGGTTCAGCTTTCTCATTAAAAGGAGATAACACTTATCAATCTCTACCAGCGATTTTAAACCAGAAACAAGGTTATGAAACATCTGTGATGCACGGTGACTACAAAACATTCTGGAATAGAGATCAAGTGTATAAACATTTTGGTGTTGATAAGTTTTATGATGCAACGTATTACGACATGAAACAAGAGAATCAAGAAAACTTAGGTCTTAAAGATAAAGTGTTCTTCGACGAGTCGATTGCACATCTTAAAGAGCAGAAAGAACCATTCTACTCTCATTTAATTACGTTAACTAACCATTATCCATTTACATTAAGTAAAGAAGATGCAACGATTGAAAAACCAAACACAGGTAGTGCGACGCTTGATGGTTACGTTCAAACAGCGCGTTATTTAGATGAGTCGTTAGAAGAATTTGTGAATCAACTTAAAAAAGAAGGTCTTTATGATGACTCTGTTATAATGATTTACGGTGACCATTATGGTATCTCTGAGAACCATAACAAAGCCATGGCAAACCTATTAGGTGAAGATGAGATTACACCTGCTAAATTTATGGACTTAAATAGAACACCGTTCTTTATGAAAGTTCCTGGATTAGAAGGTGGAGTTGATGAAACTTATGGTGGTCAAGTAGACGTTATGCCTACATTACTAGATGTATTAGGCATTGACGCTAGTAACTACATCATGTTTGGTACAGACTTATTATCAAAAGGTCACGATGAAACAGTAGCATTTAGAAATGGTGACTTCATTACACCTGAGTATAAATCAATAGGTAGCGCAGTTTATGATAATAAGACTAACAAACCGATGAAGACTAAACCGCAAGACTTACAAGAAAATAAAAATAAAGTAGAAAAAGAACTTGAATTGTCAGATCAGTTATTACATGGTGACTTATTCAGATTCTATGACAATCCAGACTTCAAGAAAATAAAACCATCAAGCTATGAATATAAATCTGGCAATGGCTATCAAGAAGAATAAGAAAAATAGTTTGAGACATAAGTCTTAATTTAAAATAAATAAGCATATCACTTAACTAATATATTAGTTGAAAAGTGATATGCTTATTTTTATTGTTCAATTTGCTGTTTATCCTAATGCAACATCTAATATCATCATAATCGTAAATCCACCCATTAATCCTAATGTTGCTAAATCTGTATTATTTCCTGATTGTGATTCTGGTATTAATTCTTCAACGACAACAAATATCATCGCACCTGCTGCAAAAGCTAATGCATACGGTAATATAGGCGTGGCAAGAACTACTAATAATGCGCCTAACATTGCAAATACTGGTTCAACTAGCGCTGAAGCTTGTCCATAGTTAAATGCTTTCCACCTTGAAAGACCAGAGGCACGTATAGGCATAGATAATGCTGCGCCTTCAGGTATGTTTTGTATACCAATACCAATCGCTAAACCAAGTGCACCTAATAAAGTAGCACCTTCATTACCTGTAGCAACACCTCCAAAAGCTACACCTATTGCCATACCTTCAGGAATATTGTGCAGAGTGATGGCTAAGAATAATAATGTATTCTTTCCAAGTTTAGTGTCTGGTCCTTCAACTCTTTGGCTTTTATCAGGTGCATTTTGGTGCGCATGTGGAATGACAAAGTCTAATAATCTAATGAAAACCCCACCTAGTAAGAAACCAATTGCAGCTGGTAACCAAGGCATGGCTGAATCTGAACTTTGATCTATAGAAGGTTGTAATAAAGACCAAAAACTAGCAGCTATCATCACACCTGCTGCAAACCCTTGCATTGTATTTATAACTTTTGTATCTATGTTCTTAAATAAATAAACAAATGACGATCCAAAAGCTGTAAGTAGCCAAGTGATAATACCTGCTAATAATGCTTGTAAATATGGTGGAAGCGTTGTAAAAAACTCTTGCATTGTTTGTGCTCCTTCGTATCTTTTATTGTAAAAAGAGTGTATAATATATTAATTGAAAACTGAGAAAACTAAAGGATGTTAAAACATGGAAGCATATAAAATTGAACACCTTAATAAACAATATGGTGATAAAGTTATATTTAATGATTTGGATTTATCCGTTTCTTATAAAGAACGAATAGGACTTGTTGGCATTAACGGAACTGGTAAGAGTACTTTGCTAAAGGTCATCGCGAATATAGATGATGATTATGATGCAAAGACATCTTACCCTAATCAATATCAAATTGCATATGCTAGCCAAAAACCTGAATTAAATGGAACTTTATCTGTAATAGATGAAGTACTAAATAATGAAACAGAGATGACGAAGGTTATAGCAAATTATGAAAATGCATTGAATAAATATCAACAAACTGGTGAATCTAAAGACCTTGATTTAATGATGGAATATCAATCTCATATGGATAGATTGAACGCCTGGGATTACAGTGCAGAGGTCAAAACAATTTTATCAAAATTAGGTATAAATGACTACCACAAAAAAATATCTGAATTAAGTGGTGGTCAGAAGAAACGTGTAGCATTAGCTAAAGAATTAATACGTAAACCTGATTTGCTTTTATTAGATGAACCAACAAACCATTTAGATATAGAAGGTATAGAATGGCTTGTAAATTATATTAAACAATACCCACATACCATTATGTTCGTTACGCATGATCGTCACTTCTTAAATCAAGTTGCTTCACGTATCGTTGAGTTGTCTAATGGAAAACTGACAAGTTATCCTGGTAATTATGAAGCATATATTCAAGCAAGAGCAGAAAAAGAAGAAATAGAAGCTCAACAACATACAAAGAAAAAAGCGCTATATAGACAAGAATTACATTGGATGAGACAAGGCGCTAAAGCAAGATCTACTAAACAACAAGCGAGAATACAAAGATTTAATACTCTAGAAGAAGATTTATCTAATAAGAAAACTCAAGGTGAAGCAAGTCTTAACTTAGCTCATTCTCGATTAGGGAAACAAGTATTTGAGCTAGAAGACATTACAAAATCTATAGGTGATAAAACACTATTTGAAAACTTCACTACAATCATACAAAAAGGAGACCGAATAGGTATTGTCGGTGAAAATGGTGTGGGTAAAACGACTTTGCTTAACATTATTAGTGGGTTAGATCAGTCATATCAAGGCAACTTAATTACTGGTCAAACTGTTAAAATTGCTTATTTCAAACAACAAGATGATAGTTTGAGTTCTGATGAAAGAATGATTGATTACTTAAGAGCAGAAAGTGAAGTGGCAAAAGAAAAAGATGGTACTGTAGTATCTGTTACGCAGTTACTAGAACGTTTCTTATTCCCTAGTCAAACACATGGTACTCAAATTAATAAACTTTCAGGTGGAGAGCAAAAACGTTTATATTTATTAAAATTATTAGTCCATGAACCAAATGTTCTTATACTAGATGAACCGACTAATGATTTAGATACAGAAACACTTACAATTTTAGAAGCGTATATTACAGAATTTGGCGGAACTGTAATTACAGTTAGTCACGATAGATACTTCTTAAATAAAGTGGCTAATAAATATTGGTATATACATGATAAACAAGTAGAACCATTGTTAGGCACTTTTGAAGATTATTTAGCTTATAAACGTGAATTAGATAAAAAAGCTAATCAACAACATAAAGCTGAAGTTAAACAAGAAGAGAAACCAAAAGCGAACGCAAGGTTATCATTCAAAGAGAAAAGAGAACTAGAAGAATTAGAAAATAATATAGAATATATCGAAACAAGATTAGAAGAAATAGAACAAGAAATGATAGATAACGCTACAAACTATGAGAAATTAAACGAATTGACTCAAGAAAAGACATCGATTGAAACGCAATATGAAGAGGATTATATGCGTTGGTCATCCTTATCAGACAGATTATAAGCATATAGAGGTGTAATATAGATGCAAAATATTTTAAAAGAATACTTTGGGTATCAACAATTTAGAGATGGACAGAAAGAAATTATTGATAAAGTGATTGATCATCGACCAACATTAGGTGTTATGCCGACTGGCGGAGGTAAATCAATTTGTTATCAAGTACCAGGACTTTATTTAGATGGCGTAACAATTGTCATCAGTCCTTTAATCTCCTTAATGAAAGACCAAGTTGACAGCTTAAGGTCTATGGGGATTAAAGCTGAATTTTTAAATAGTACATTAACAAATAAAGAGAAGAATAGAGTAGAAAGAGAACTTGTTTCAGGACAAGTTAAATTCCTATATATTGCACCAGAGCGCTTTAATCAACCACAATTTGTACAATTAATAAATAAATGTAATATTCAACTTATAGCATTTGATGAAGCCCATTGTATATCTAAATGGGGACATGATTTTAGGCCGAGTTATCAAGAAGTGATAACTCATGTTATGAGTTTACCACATCATTTTAGATTAGTTGCATTAACTGCTACGGCTACTCAAGAAGTACAAGAAGATATTTCACAGAAACTAGGAATAGCAGAACAAGATATTGTTGAAACTTCTATTAAACGTGAAAATTTAACATTTAAAGTAAATAGTACGTACCAAAGATTGAACTTCGTCAAAGATTATGTAAAAAGTCATATTAATCAATCAGGCATCATTTATTGTTCAACAAGAAAACAAGTAGAACAACTTAGTGAGACTTTTGACGATTTAGATATAAAAAATGTTATGTATCACGCTGGTTTGCCGAAAGAAGAAAGAGAACGTGCACAAAGAAAATTTATAGATGATGATATAAAATTAGCAGTCGCTACCAATGCTTTCGGAATGGGAATAGATAAATCTAATGTGAGATTTGTGATTCATTATAATATGCCTCAAGACATCGAGTCTTATTATCAAGAAGCAGGTAGAGCAGGACGAGATCAATTAGACAGTGAATGTATATTGCTATTCTCTGATAGAGATATTGATTTACAAAAATTCTTTATTTCTTCTAGCCAAGCGGATGATGAATATAAAGAAAAACAAGGCGAGAAGTTAAGACAAATGATTCAATACACGAAGACAACGAAATGCCTTGAAGCGATGATGATTCATTATTTCAACCCTGATGAAAAACTTGAAGAGTGTGGAAGATGTTCAAGTTGTTTAGAAGCTAAAAAATCATACGATATGACTACTGAAGCACAGAAAATTTTAAGTTGCATTGCGAGATTAAAACAACAAGAAAAAAGGAATATGATTATACAAGTACTTAGAGGTGAGAAATCAACTCAGATAACATCTTTAGGGTATGAAGAGCTAAGTACTTATGGAATACTAAAAGATTATACTACAAACGAATGTCACCATTTATTAGACGAGTTAAGGTTTAAAGGATATTTAAATGAATATAAAGAAGTATTGAGTGTTGACCAATCAGCGATGGAAGTTTTAAGAGGTAATGTACAAATTATGACAACACCATTTAAATCTAAACCTAAAGAGATTGTAGATATACAAACAATAACAGATGTAGACCGCTCATTATTTAATCGTCTAGTTGAAGTTAGAAAAGACTTAAGTAAAGAGTTAGAAGTATCCCCGTTATCTATCTTTTCTGACCAAATTTTAGAACAATTTGCGAAACGCCTACCTGAATCTAAAAAAGAAATGATTATGATAGATGGAATAGGTAGTTATAAATTAAAACACTATTGTCCAATATTTATTGATACAATTAAAAAATATAAACAACCAATTTAAAAAACAATGAATTTTATTGTTTATTGAGGGTAAATGATTATAAAGATAAATCTAATTTTGAACAATAAAAGGAAATGTGGGGTATATTGGGATGATTAAATTTAAAAATGTTTCAAAATTATATGGTACTAAAAAAGCGGTTGATAACGTTAGTTTCAACGTAGATAAAGGGGAGTTTTTTGTATTAATCGGGCCGTCGGGGTGTGGGAAAACAACGACGCTTAAAATGATTAATCGCTTGATTCATTTATCAGATGGATATATTTATTTTAATGATAAACCAATTAGTGATTATGATGTTTCTGAAATGAGATGGGATATAGGTTATGTATTACAACAAATTGCTTTATTCCCACATATGACGATTAAAGAAAATATTTCACAAGTACCTGAAATGAAAAAGTGGAAAAAACAAGATATTGCAAAACGCGTTGATGAATTATTGAATATGGTAGGGTTAGACCCAGATACATTTAGAGATCGATACCCTAGTGAATTATCAGGTGGACAACAACAAAGAATCGGTGTTATAAGAGCCTTGGCTTCAGATCCGCCGGTAGTACTTATGGATGAACCATTCAGCGCTTTAGATCCAATTAGTCGTAAAAATTTACAAGATGATGTACTGAAGTTGCAATCTGAAATTAACAAGACAATTATCTTTGTCACACATGATATAGAAGAAGCGATGAAAATGGGAGACCGTATTTGCCTCTTAAATGAGGGACATGTTGAGCAAATTGGCACAACAGAAGATTTTATTCACCATCCTAAAAATGAATTTGTTAAATCATTTATTGGTAATATGGATGCTCATGTACTAAAACAAGTACAGTTAGGAGATATCGCGCAACCTATTTCAGAAGTTCATCCAACTTCTATAGATGTTTATCCTAAAGTAACACCAACACAAACCATTGATGATATATATGGATTGTTAGCTGAACATGAAGCAATTGTAATGGATAAAGGCGAAGAGGAACCAAGCCATATTGTAACTAGGCAGTATGTTTTTAGTTACTTAGCTGATAAGAATAGAGGTGTTTCATAATGAATGTATTATTCGAAACATTATCTAGTAGAAAAGGACAATTGCTAGAAACGTTACTGGAACATATTCAATTATCGTTTATTGCTTTACTTATTGCAGTTGTTATCGCTGTTCCATTAGGTATTTTACTTACGAAAACAGATAAAATTGCTGAAGTTGTAATTAACATTGCGGCAGTTCTCCAAACAATCCCTTCGCTAGCCTTGCTAGGGTTGATGATTCCATTGTTTGGTATTGGTCGTATTCCAGCTATAATTGCATTGGTTATTTACGCATTATTACCAATCTTAAGAAATACATATACAGGAATCAAAGAAGTAGATCCTTCCCTTATTGAAGCGGCTAGAGGTATAGGAATGAAAACAGGTAGAAGACTTTCTAAAGTCGAATTACCACTCGCTATGCCAGTAATGATGGCTGGTATTAGAACAGCTATGGTATTAATTATTGGTACTGCTACGTTAGCAGCTTTAATTGGTGCAGGAGGACTAGGGGATTTAATTTTACTCGGTATTGATCGTAATAATTCATCACTCATATTATTAGGTGCGATACCAGCTGCAATTCTTGCTATATTCTTCGACGTATTCTTAAGAATGTTAGAGAAAATTTCATACAAGAAATCGATTATTATTCTAGGCGCAATTTTACTTGTTTTCTTAATAACAATTATCGCTCCTTTATTTGGACAAAAAGGTGAAAAAATTACATTAGCAGGTAAATTAGGCTCTGAACCAGAAGTTATCACAAATATGTATAAAATTTTAATTGAAGATGAAACAGATAATACGGTAAATGTGAAGGCTGGAATGGGTAAGACTTCATTCTTATTTAATGCTTTAAAATCTAATGAGGTGGACGGATATCTTGAATTCACTGGTACTGTATTAGGAGAATTAACTAAAGAAACACCTAAATCAACAACAGAAAAAGATGTATATAATCAAGCAAATGATAGTTTAGAAAAGAAATTTGATATGCAATTGTTAGAACCTATGAAATACAACAACACGTATGCTTTAGCAGTTAAAGAAGAATATGCTAAAAAACATAATTTAAAAACTATTTCTGATTTGAAAAAAGTTGAAGGTGATATTAGACCAGGCTTTACGCTAGAATTTAACGACCGTGAAGATGGTTATAAAGGCATTCAAAATAAATACAACTTGAAATTCAATGATGTAAAAACAATGGAACCTAAATTACGTTATCAAGCGATTGAAAGTAATGATATTGACTTAATAGATGCATATTCAACAGATGCTGAATTAAAAGAATATGGCATGGTTGTATTAGAAGATGACAAAAAGTTATTCCCACCATATCAAGGCGCACCAATGATGAAAAAAGAAACTGTTGAAAAGCATCCTGATGTAGTGAAAGCAATGAACAAATTAAAAGGTAAAATTAGTGACGAAGAAATGCAAGAAATGAATTATCGTGTTACGGTAAAAGATGAAGATGCATATCAAGTTGCAGAAGAATATTTAAAGAAGAATAATCTAATTGACTAAAGCCATTGATTTATGAAAATGGTTAGGTCTATAATATTATTTAATTGAGGCTGAGACATAAACAAATGACTCAGCCTTAAATGTTATATTTGCAATGGATATCTGGTTTGAAAATGTCCTTGTATCAAGCCTTTCAATCTAGTTATCTTTAACGGAGTGACACATAGAAATTTTATGAGAACGAATAGATTTCTATGTCACACTTATTTTTAAATATGGAGGTCATAGGATATGAAGCAACAATTAAAAGAGTTACAGGCTTATCAGCCTGGTTTATCACCAAGGCAACTAAAAGAAAAGTACGGCATTGAAGGGGATATGGTAAAGCTTGCTTCAAATGAAAATTTGTACGGCCCTTCTCCGAAAGTTAAAGATGCAATACAAGAAAGTCTAGATGAGTTATTTTATTATCCAGAAGTGAAACAATTTGATGTAAAAGATACTTTGAGTCAGTTTTTAAACGTGAAGAAAGAACAAATATTTTTTGGATCTGGTTTAGATGAAGTTATCATGATTATTTCTAGAGCAGTATTAGAAGCAGATGATGAAATATTAACGAGTGATATGACGTTTGGACAATATAAACATCATGCTGTCATTGAACGTGCACAAGTTAAGACGACGCCACTTAATAATGGTTATTTTGATTTAGATGCAATGTACGAAGAAATTACTGATAAGACGAAATTAATATGGATTTGTAATCCTAACAATCCATCTGGAACATATTTACCACACGAGGAACTAGAATCGTTTATTAAAAAAGTTCCAGATAATATTATCGTGTTAATTGATGAAGCATACATAGAGTTCGCTGTTGCTGAAGATATGCCTAGAAGTTTAGAATTATTAGATAAATATAAACAAGTTGTTGTATTAAGAACATTTTCTAAAGCATATGGCTTAGCATCACAACGAATTGGATATGCGATTGCCGATGAATCATTACTCAACCAACTTGATATTGTTCGTCTACCTTTCAATGTAACGTCACTATCCGCAGTTGCAGCTAACGTAGCGTTACAAGATCAAGAATATTTAAAAGATATTACTAACAAGAATAGAACTGAAATTGAAAAATTCTTAAATTCTTCATTTAAAGAACATTTATACGACAGTCAAACAAACTTTGTATTCGTAAACACAGATAAACCTCAAGAACTATACGATCAATTATTAAAAGAAGGTTTTATCACAAGGCCGTTTCCTAATGGAGTTCGTATTACAGTTGGTTTTAGTGAGCATAATGATAAAATGATTAAAGTATTAGAAACCTTTTTCGAAAAAGTGAATTCATAAAAAAGGAAAGTGAATAAGTTCTTTGTTATAATAGTATACATGAGATATAAAAGGAGAAGGTATAATGGCGAAACAAACAATCGGTATTGATATGGATGAAGTGTTAGTTGATACAATTAAAAAATTATTAATGCGTTATAATCAAGAAACTTCTTCAAACGTTACTATGGAAGAACTAAAAGGTAGTAAAATTAGAAATATGATGCCTGAACACCAAGGTATTTTAACTGATATTCTTAGGGAAGATGGATTTTTCAGAGATTTAGAAGTATTTGATGATGCTGTAGATGTTGTAAGAAAATTAAACGAATATTATGATGTTTTTATCGTTACAGCTGCAATGGACGTACCTACATCATTTGCTGATAAATATGCTTGGTTAAGAGAACACTTACCATTTATTGATCCACAACATTTTGTATTTTGCGGTGATAAAGGAATTGTAAATACAGATTACTTAATCGATGACAATCCTAGACAATTAGAAAGCTTTAATAATCATTCAATTATGTATGCAGCAGCACATAATATTGATTATGATAAGTGGCCAAAAGTATACAATTGGAAAGAAGTAGAAGAATACTTCTTAGGTGAAAATGGAGAATACAATAAACAGAAAAACTTATCCGAATCTATAAAGTAATT
This sequence comes from Mammaliicoccus sp. A-M4, assembly GCF_022386955.1. Classification (NCBI taxonomy): domain Bacteria; kingdom Bacillati; phylum Bacillota; class Bacilli; order Caryophanales; family Staphylococcaceae; genus Mammaliicoccus; species Mammaliicoccus sp. A-M4. Next base: position 71,613 of record NZ_JAJNHH010000009.1, on the reverse strand, counting down.
GTGGTATTTCATTATTTAATATCACAAGAATTAAGCTAACAAACTCAATATAAATGATAAAAGAAGCCCAATCTATTGATTGGGCTTCTTTTAATGTATACCTTGCATAAGTTTTTTGATTTTTGGTGTCATAGCAAGCACAATTAATGCTACAACAATTGCGATTGCACCAATAAGACCGAAGTAATTTTGGTGTCCTAATGGTTTTATTAATTTTACAAGTTGTCCGTTGATTCCTTGTGCAGTTGCGTTAGTTAAGAACCATAAGCTTAGCATTTGTGCAGAGAATGCTCTTGGTGCAAGTTTCACAGAAACACTTGATCCTGTAGGAGATAAACATAGCTCTCCAATTACACATAAGAAGAAACTTAAAATTAGCCATATAGGATTCATTAACTCAGTTTGTTGTATAGACATCGCAATCATCATCGCAATGAATGACACACCTGCAAAAGTAAGACCAATTACAAATTTAAGAGGTGTAGAAGGGTTATATTTACCTAATTTTTGCCATAGCATTGAAATAATTGGTGCAAATATTACGATGAAAAATGGGTTGATTGATTGGAACCAACCAGCTGGAATTTCGAAGTTAATACCATACACAGATAAATCTAATTGTGTTTTCTCTTGAGCAAATACACCTAGAACGTTTGAACCTTGTTCTTGTATACTCCAGAAAAGTACTGAAGCTAAGAATAGTGGTACATAAGCTAACAATCGAGATTTCTCGGTACTATCAATATCTGGACTTCGGTACATAATAGACCAGTAAATAAATGGTACTACTATTCCGACTATTAAGACAATTAAACTTATAGAATTAAATGTAAGTTGATCAACTAAGTATAAAATACCTAATAATATAAGAATACCTATCGTACTATATGTAAATATTTTAGAGTATTTAATTTTTTCTTTATGATTTAAAGGGTTTGAAGGGAAGTTCTCTACTTCACCAAGACTTTTTCTTTGGAATAGTACGTATGCTATTAAAGCTAAGAACATACCAAATGCTGCAATAGAGAAACCTTGGTGGAAACCAACATTCAAACGTACTTTGTCAATAATAAGAGGTGATAATAAAGCCCCCATATTAACTGACATATAGAAAATAACAAATCCCGCATCTAATCTATTATCATTTTTGTGATATAGGCCACCTACAACATTAGAAATGTTTGGCTTCATTAAGCCTGACCCGACAATAATAAGAATCATAGAGATTAAAAATGCGCCCAATCCAAATGGTAAAGATAATACAACGTGACCGAACATAATCAATATAGAACCTAAGAGTAAGGATCTTCTCGAACCAAGTAATCTATCTGCAACCCAACCACCTAGAATACCTGTCATAAATATCAGTGAGCCGTACATTGCCATAATTTGCTGAGCAGTAATTTTATCTAATCCTAGTCCGCCTTGACTTACGGAGAAGTATAAATAGTACAGCAAAATAGCACGCATACCGTAATAACTGAAACGTTCCCAAAATTCAACAAAAAACAGTATGCCTAAGCCGCGTGGATGCCCAAAAAATCCATGTTGAGGAACAGTTTCAACCATTTCCTCGCGCGTCATTTTGACCATAAAAATCGCTTCCTTTCTAAACTCTCCCCCAATTTTTAGGTAAGTTTAAAGAATAGTTTAAACCTCTAAAATAAAAAATTCAATAAAATTTGTATAAGTTATAATATTATGAATATTCAAAAAATATAATATATAAAGAAGACCGAAACATAAATTTGTCTCGGTCTTCTTTATATTATTTAACACCAGCCATAAGTGTTTTGATTTTAGGACTTGCAACCATTAATAATGCTGCAATTACGATTGCCACTATACCAGAGTATAGGAAGTAATCGTTCGTACTTATGCTTGTATATAATTTAACCATTTGCGCGTTAATACCTTGAGCCATCGCGTTTGATAAGAACCAAACACTCATCATTTGAGCAGTGAAAGCTTTAGGTGCCAATTTAGTTGTAGTTGACAGTGCAATAGGTGAAAGACAAAGCTCACCTATAGTAACTAATAAGAAACTACCGAATAACCAAATTGGGTGAATGATTGAAGAATCACTTGATAATGGGATGACCATAATAATATATGATAATCCTGCGAATAGGACACCAATTGCGAATTTATAAACAGTTGGTGGATTAAATTTACCAAGTTTTACCCATAATACTGAGAATACAGGTGCAAGTAAAATAATGAAAAATGGATTAAGTGATTGGAACCATGCTGCTGGAATATTGAAATCAATAGCACCACCAGTTAGTTTCGCCATGCTTAATTCAGTTTTTGTATCAGCAAATTGAGCTAACACTGTAGATCCTTGTTCTTGAATCATCCAGAATGCAACAGCTGCAATAAATAACGGTATATAAGCATACACTCTTGAACGCTCATAGTCTTCAGTTTTCTTACTTGTTGTAATTTTAATAAAGTAATAAATAGGTAATAATACACCTAATACTGAAATGAAGTTTGCAAAGTTAGGTAAAGTTAATTGGTCGAATAAACTTAAAATGAGACAAACAATTGCGGCAATAATCACAACTATCGCTACGATTTTAGTTATTCTAGCTTTCTCTTCTTTATTAAGTGGATCTGGTACTTCAATACCAGCTAAACCTAAATATTTTTTATTCGTAATAAAGTAAATAACTAAACCAACGAACATACCTACAGCTGCCACTGCAAAGCCTGCGTGGAATCCGACATTTACTTGTAACCATCCAATGATTAATGGTGAAATTAATGCACCTAAGTTAATAGACATATAGAAAATTGTGAACGCTGAATCCAATCTTGGGTCATTTTTCTCATACAACAGACCAACTGTTGATGAAATATTCGGTTTTAATAAACCTGTACCAATGATTAAGAATAAAAGCGCGACAAGTAATAAAGTAAAGTTATTTGGTAATGATAGTAAGATGTGACCTATCATGATTAGAATACCACCATAGAATAAGGCATGACGAGTACCTGTAATTCTATCAGCGATCCAACCACCGATAACACCACTCATGTATACTAGTGCTCCGTAAATTGAGACAATTTGTAGTGCTAAACCTTGGTCTATACCAAATCCGCCTTTAGCTACTGAATAGTATATGTAGTAAGCAAGGATGGCTTTCATTCCATAATAACTGAATCTTTCCCAGAACTCAGTAAGGAACAAAGTTGATAAACCTTTAGGATGACCGAAAAAACCAGTACGTGGCGTACTTTGAATGATTTCCTCTTTTGAATAATGTTTGTTATCCATTTTTTAATTCCCCTCATTATAAACTATATTAAATTGTGTTGTACTTAAAAATAGCACATATTAAATTGTAATCGTTTGCTAATAAAAATACAAGATAAATATTGATAATATTCATACAATAATGACTATTTAAAATAATTAAACCCTTTCATTTCAGGCTTTATAAAGAAAGGGAAAAAGTTAAAAATATTGTAAGCGTTTTCTTTATAACGTCTAAAAATATGCTGAATTGCATAGAAAGGTGAAAAAAGTGCATATTCATACTTGAGAGGCTATAGAAGCGCTTATATTAAGCAATGGCTATAAATTAAAATATAACAAACGCCTAATCCGTATTTAACTAGCGGATTGGGCGTTTGTTTTTGAGAAATTGAGGCTAATGTCTCAATTTCTACTATATATTGGAATTATGGTCTGTTATCTATTATCGATGTTTTCAGGATATAAGTCATGATTCATCATACGATATTCAGCCATTTCTTCATACTTTGTACCTGGGCGACCATAATTAGTATATGGGTCAATTGAAATACCGCCTCTTGGTGTGAATTTACCTAAAACTTCTATATAATGTGGATCCATTAATTCAATCAAGTCATTCATGATAACATTCATACAATCTTCATGGAAATCCCCATGATTTCTAAAACTAAATAAGTAGAGTTTTAAAGATTTAGATTCTACCATTTTTACATTTGGTATATATGAGATATAAATTGCAGCAAAATCAGGTTGTCCTGTAATAGGGCACAATGATGTGAACTCAGGACAGTTAAATTTAACAAAATAATCTCTGCCTTGGTGTTTATTATCAAACACTTCTAGAACTTCTGGATTATATTGGTCATAATATTGATTGTTTTGGTTTCCTAATAATGTTATATCTTTTAAATCTTCTTTTTTTCTGCCTTCTGACATTGTTTATGATACTCCTTTTTCTATTGATTCTTCCGGTTTTGGATTTCTTTGAGCTTTTTTGAACATATAATACCCAGCAAGGAATATAATGATATAGCCAAGGTAACTTAATAAGTCAGGTGACTCTTTGAAAATTATAAAACCTAGTAATGCACTAAATACAACTGACGCGTATACAAAGATTGAAATATCTTTAGCAGCAGCGTAACTATAAGCTATCGTTATTCCGAACTGACCAACAGTAGCAAAAACACCAGATAACAATAATATGATTACTTGTGTTATGCTCATTGGTTCATACGTGAAAATAACAAAAGGTATAAGTACTACTGTAGAGAAAAATGAAAAATAGAATACAGTTGTATAAGCTTTTTCACGTTTACCTAGAGGTCTCAGACAAGAATAGGCACCTGCAGCAAATAATCCTGATAATAGACCAATAATCGCTGGTGTCATATCTGAATTAAATGATGGCTTGATAATGAAAATTGCACCTGCTATTGCGACAATCATTGCAATAACTTGGTATTTTCTAGCGCGTTCATTTAGAAATAGTGCACATAGAATAATAGTCCAAAATGGATTTAATTTCATTAACATGTCTGCGTCACTTAGTACCATATGGTCTATGGCATAAATATTTAGCAAAACACCAATGAGTCCTAAAGAGGATCTTAAAATTAACAATGGTTGGTTTTCTAATTTGCCGAAAAATGATACTCGTGCTTTATAAGCAATATATATTGGAACAAGCATGGCTACTAGATTTCTGAATAATGATTTTTGGAAAACCGGTAAATCCCCAGACAATCTGAAGAAAACAGCCATTAAGCTAAATCCAATAGAAGATATAAGTATAGCAAGAATACCTTTTATTGTAGAATTCATTTTATACACCTTCCATTTTTTATCAATGAACATATATTATCATAACTCACTTTACAAAGTATATGGAATTCTAATTTTTAAAATTTATGAAAGTAAAATAAAGAAATTTTCAAATGTTGATATAACAACACTTGTGTGACATATCGATAAAGTCAACCCTATTTTTTATAAAAATTTAAGGTATTATGAGTGTTATGGCTCGTCGTTAATGTTATAATAAATCACATAATATAGTATGTACTAACAAAAGTTAACACTATATCTTGTGTTTTGCGCATTTAGAATAAAAAGTTATAAACTATGTAAAAATTTATGTTTTTAATTTATAAAAATTCGTAAACACAAAGTATATACATATGGCAGGTGATAGTGTATGAAGATAATTTATTTTTCTTTAACAGGTAATGTTAGACGATTTATTCAAAGAGCAGGATTATCGAATACGATGGCTCTCACTGAAGCAAACAAGACAGAAGAAATAAATGAACCATTTATAATTGTCACAGGTACAATTGGGTTTGGCCAAGTACCTGACCCCGTCCAAGCATTTTTAGATATAAATCATAAAAATCTTAAAGCGGTAGCTGGCAGTGGAAATAGAAACTGGGGCAATAATTTTGCAAAAGCGAGTGAGGAAATTGCGAATAATTATAATGTCCCTTTATTAATGAAGTTTGAACTTCATGGTAATCAGGAAATAGCAGATGAATTTAGAGAAAAGGTGGTTAATCTTTATGAAAATGATAAACAAACAGAATTATAATCATATCGAATTAAATAATAAAGTGACTAAGCGTAGAGAAGATGGTTTCTTTGATATTGAGAAAGACCAAGAAGCATTAGAAGTTTATTTAGAAGAAGTAAAAGAAAAAACAATTCAATTTGGTACTCCAATTGAACGTTTACATGCTTTGGTTGATCAAGATTTCTATTATGATTTATTCAAAGAGTATAGTGAAGCGGATTTAGAAGAAATAAATGAATTTGCAGATTCTATTCCTTTTCAGTTTGCAAGTTACATGTCAGCAAGTAAATTCTTTAAAGATTATGCCTTAAAGACTAATGATAAATCTCAGTATTTAGAAACATATAAAGAACACGTTATTATTGTTTCATTGTATTTAGCTAAAGGAAACGTAGAACAAGCGAAACAATTTATTGAAGGAATGATTGAACAACGAATTCAACCAGCAACACCTACTTTCTTAAACGCGGGTAGAGCAAGACGTGGTGAATTAGTGAGTTGTTTCCTATTAGAAGTAGATGATAGCTTAAACTCTATTAACTTTATTGATTCAACAGCGAAACAATTAAGTAAAATTGGCGGAGGAGTTGCAATCAACTTATCGAAACTTCGTGCACGTGGCGAAGCGATTAAAGGTATTAAAGGTGTAGCTAAAGGCGTACTACCAGTTGCTAAATCATTAGAAGGTGGATTTAGTTATGCAGATCAACTTGGTCAAAGACCTGGCGCAGGCGCAGTATATTTAAACATTTTCCACTATGATGTTCTTGAATTCTTAGATACTAAAAAAGTAAACGCAGACGAAGATATTAGACTTTCAACTATCTCAACTGGATTGATTGTTCCTTCTAAATTCTTCGATTTAGCAAAAGAAGGTAAAGACTTTTACATGTTTGCACCACACACGGTTGAACGTGAGTACGGTAAAACATTAGATGATATTAACTTAGACGAGTATTACGATGAGCTAGTAGCAAACCCTAACATCATCAAGAAAGCTAAAGATGCACGTGAAATGTTAAATACAATTGCACAAACACAATTACAATCAGGTTATCCTTATTTAATGTTTAAAGACAATGCAAACAAAGTTCATCCGAACTCTGATATTGGCCAAATTAAAATGAGTAACCTATGTACTGAAATCTTCCAACTGCAAGAAACTTCAGTTATTAATGACTATGGAACAGAAGATGAAATTAAACGTGATATTTCTTGTAACTTAGGTTCATTGAATATTGTAAATGTTATGGAATCTAAAAAATTCAGAGATTCTGTTCATACAGGTATGGATGCATTAACAGTTGTGTCAGATGACACTGAAATCAAAAATGCTCCGGGTGTTAGAAAAGCAAATAATGAATTACACTCAGTAGGTTTAGGCGTAATGAACTTACATGGATATTTAGCAAAAAATAAAATCGGCTATGAATCAGAACAAGCTAAAGACTTTGCAAATGTATTCTTTATGATGATGAACTATTATTCTATAGAGCGTTCAATGGAAATAGCGAAAGAAAGACAAGAAACTTACGTTGATTTTGATAAATCGGATTACGCTTCAGGAAAATATTTCGAGAAGTATACACAAGAAGATATTAAACCGCAATTTGATAATGTAGCAGATTTATTTGAAGGATTAGATATTCCAACTGCAGAAGATTGGAAAGCTTTAGCTGAAAAAGTTAAAGAAAACGGTCTTTACCATGCATACAGACTTGCTATAGCACCAACACAAAGTATTTCTTATGTTCAAAATGCTACAAGTTCTGTTATGCCAATCGTTGACCAAATTGAAAGAAGAACATATGGTAACTCAGAAACATTTTACCCTATGCCATTCTTATCACCAGAAACAATGTGGTATTACAAATCAGCATTTAACATAGATCAAATGAAATTAATTGATTTAATTGCGACGATTCAACAACACGTAGACCAAGGTATTTCAACAATCTTATATGTAAATTCTGAAATTTCAACACGTGAACTTTCAAGACTATATGTATATGCACATCATAAAGGATTAAAATCACTTTATTATACTCGTAACAAATTATTAAGCGTTGAAGAATGTACAAGTTGTTCAATTTAATCATTTTAATAAGATAGGAGATCTAACATGAAGGCAGTAAATTGGAATACACAAGAAGATATGACAAACATGTTTTGGCGTCAAAACATTTCCCAAATGTGGGTAGAAACAGAATTTAAAGTTTCTAAAGATATTGCAAGTTGGGAAACTTTAACAGAACCTGAAAAGAATGCATTTAAGAAAGCATTGGCTGGATTAACAGGCTTAGATACACATCAAGCTGACGACGGCATGCCGCTCATTATGATGCACACTAAAGATTTACGTAAAAAAGCAGTTTACTCATTTATGGGTATGATGGAGCAAATTCATGCGAAAAGTTATTCTCATATTTTCACAACATTATTACCATCCAGTGAAACGAATGAATTACTAGATAAGTGGGTAGTAGAAGAACCACATTTAAAATATAAATCAGATATCATTTTGAGCAATTATCATAAATTATGGTCTAAAGACGCGTCAGTATATGATCAATATATGGCTCGCGTAGCGAGTGTGTTCCTTGAGACTTTCTTATTCTACTCAGGATTCTATTATCCATTATATTTAGCAGGACAAGGTCGCATGACAACTTCTGGAGAAATTATTCGTAAAATATTACTTGATGAATCTATTCATGGTGTATTTACTGGTTTAGATGCACAAAGTTTAAGAAATGAATTAACTGAAGATGAGAAATTAAAGGCAGATACAGAAATGTACCGCATGCTAGAGCTATTGTTCAAAAATGAGTATGAATATACAAAAATGCTTTATGATGAAATTGGGTTAACAGAGGACGTTATGAATTACGTTGCATATAATGCGAATAAAGCGTTAGCTAACTTAGGTTTCGAACCGTATTATGAAGAAAAATCATTCAACCCTATTATCGAAAATGCTTTAGATACAAGCACTAAGAACCATGACTTTTTCAGCGTTAAAGGTGATGGATATGTATTAGCACTAAATGTTGAACCTTTAACAGATGAAGATTTTATTTTCGATGAAAACTAAAAACAATAATTAAATAAAAGTAATTATTACTTTCTTAAAACTGTCGCAAAGTGCAAAACTTTAGTGGCAGTTTTTTGTATCCTATACTTTATAAGACCTTTTTATTTAAGGTGAAAACATATAAAATGAAAGTATATAAAAGTGTTATTTTAGCTTTTGAATAGAAAAGTTAACATATTTTTCAATATTTGAGCATTTTACATTTACTTAATTAGATATAATGAGAATAGAATTTAAAAAAGGTGGGTTACATATGAAAAGAGTTTTACTGGGTCTTTTATCATTGTTAATTATTTCTGTATTAGCTGCTTGTGGTAATGATAATAAAGAAAAAGAAGAAAATCATTCAGAACATAAGCAGTCAGATCATGATTCATCTGATAAACCTCAAGCTTTAGAAGTTAAGCTAGATGTACCAGAAGAAGCGAAAAAAGGGGAAGAAGTAGATTTATCTGCTGAAGTTACATTAGGGAAAGAAAAAGTAAAAGACGCTGATGAAGTAATGTTTGAAATCATAAAAGATGGCGACAAAAAGAATTCTGAAATGAAAAAAGTGAAAGAAAATAAAGACGGGAAATATACTTTAAAGTATAAATTCGATGAAGAAGGTACTTATAATATCACAAGTCATGTCACAGCACGTGATCAACATACAATGCCGAATAAAGATATTAATATAAAATAATTATAAAAGAGTAATGAAATTTAATTTCATTACTCTTTTTTTAAATAGCATTGCATTTTAACTGAATATTCATTACAATAAAGATAATGATAATCGTTATCAACTAAGAGAAGTAGGGTGTATCATGGGAAAGTTTTTAATGCGTTTAGATGTATTGATTGTATTATTAGTTATCGCAACATTCTTCTCAATATTTATTGGTGTTTCAGAAGTGAGACCTTTACAAATATTAAGTCTTACAGATGAACAGAAAAATATACTAGTATCTAGTAGAATTCCTAGAACGGTTAGTATTATTATTTCAGGAAGTTGTTTAGCAATATGCGGTCTGATTATGCAACAGTTAACGAGAAATAAATTTGTTTCTCCAACAACAGCAGGCACGATGGATTGGGCAAAGTTAGGTGTTTTAATTTCACTGATACTATTTCCAGACACGAATATATTATTTAAACTTTTATTCGCAACATTACTAAGTTTATTTGGAACAATGTTATTCATGCAAATCCTACAAAGAATTCAATTCAAAGATGTTATTTTTATACCACTTGTAGGGATAATGCTTGGTAACATTGTTTCTAGTTTTTCAACCTTTGTTGCTTTAAGAACAAACGCTGTTCAAAGCATAGGGAACTTTATGCAAGGTAACTTTTCTATCATTACTAGTGGGAGATACGAAATTTTATACATAAGTATTCCTTTATTGATAATTGCGTATATTTTTGCCAACAAATTTACGATTGCAGGTATGGGAAAGGACTTCAGTGTCAACTTAGGATTAAATTACCATAGAATAGTTAATATTGGTTTAATCATTGCATCTATCATTACAGCACTAGTTGTGGTAACAGTAGGAATGATGCCTTTCTTAGGGTTAATTATACCGAACTTAATTTCAATATTCAGAGGTGATCATCTTAAAAATGCTTTACCGCACACTGCAATCTTAGGCGCGTTGTTTGTTATGATATGCGACATTTTAGGAAGACTGATTATATTCCCATACGAAATTACAATTGGTTTAACAATCGGTGTAATTGGTAGCTTTATTTTCATAGTTTTATTGATGAAAGGACGTTCGAAAAATGCTTAAGAAATTAACACCAGTACAGAAACTCAACCTTTTATCCATTATAACTATTTTAATAGCAGCGTTGTATTTGTTCTATAACATCAATCCAAAGATTTTAGAATACCAATTAACAAGTCGTGTAAGAAAGACAATCGCGATGTTATTAGTTGGCGCAAGTATTGCAGTATCAACAGTTATTTTCCAAACAATTACAAACAATAGAATTTTGACACCTTCTATTATTGGTTTAGATGCTGTTTATATGTTTATAAAAACTTCATTAATATTTTTCTTTGGTTCTACTTCAACAATTGTTTTGAATAACCATTTAAATTTCTTAGTGACTTTAGTCGGTATGATTATATTCAGTTTATTCTTATTCCAAATATTATTTAGGTCTAAAGATCAAAATGTGTTTTTCATTTTATTATTAGGTATTGTATTTGGGACATTCTTCTCAAGTTTATCCAGTTTTATAGAGATGATGATAGATCCAGAAGAGTTCTTATCTATTCAAAGTGCAATGTTCGCAAGTTTTAATGCAATTAATGAAGGCATACTTTTAATATCCGGCGTTGTATTAATCATAATGATTATCATTGCGTTCTTTATTAAACCATATTTAGATGTACTTTCATTAGGTAGAGACCAAGCAATCAACCTAGGGGTCAATTATACACAAGTTACAAGATGGTTGATGGTAATGGTAGCATTACTTGTTACAGTTTCTACAGCATTAGTCGGACCTATTACATTTTTAGGTTTACTTGTAGTGAACTTGGCTCATGAATTTATAAAAAGGTTTGAACATAAATATATACTACCAACAGCTATTTTAATTAGTTGGATTAGTTTATTTTTAGGCCAATGGGTAGTTGAACATTTATTTGAAGGCAACACTGAAATTAGCATTATGATCAACTTTATAGGCGGCATTTACTTTATATTCTTAATATTAAAGGAGCGTAATGTAACATGATAAAAGTAGAAGGATTAACGAAAGCTTATCAAAACAATAAAGTCGTAGACGAAGTGGACATCGAAATAGAAACAGGAAAAATCACATCATTTATAGGACCTAATGGTGCAGGTAAAAGTACTGTATTAGCAATGGTTAGTAGATTAATTGAAAAAGATAACGGAAGTATAAAAATAGATAACCATGATATATCTTCAATGAAAAGTAATGATTTGGCGAAAAAACTATCTATTTTAAAACAAACAAACCATACAGAGTTGAAAATCACAGTTAGACAATTAGTAAGTTTCGGGCGTTTCCCATATTCAAAAGGAAAATTGAAAAAAGAAGATCATAAAATGATTGATAAAGCTTTAGAGTATTTAGGTTTAACAGAAATACAAGGCAAATATTTAGGTGAATTATCAGGCGGGCAAAGACAACGTGCTTATATTGCAATGACAATCGCTCAAGATACTGATTACATTTTACTTGATGAACCATTAAATAACCTAGATATGAAACATTCCGTTCAAATTATGAAGATATTAAGAAGACTTGTAAAAGAAATGAATAAAACGATTGTACTCGTGATTCACGATATCAATTTCGCTTCTTGTTATTCAGATAGAATCATTGCCATAAAAGAAGGTAAAGTAGAAATAGCAGGATCTAAAGATGATGTAATAGAAGAACCTGTTCTAAGTGGTATATATGATTTAGATATTAAAATCGAAGAGATCAATGGACAACGCATTTGTGTTTACTTTGATAATGAATATATTGAAGCAGAAGAAATTCAAACTTTAGCAATATAGTCTTTTTACATTGAAAGGAGTGATGCTTGATATTTGCAAGTAAGTAATTATTTATTTATGCACTGTTTTTACATCATTATATATAAGAAGGAGAGTTTAGTTCATGAAGAAAGTATTTAGTTTTATGTTAATAGCAGTATTATCAATCGTATTAGTAGCATGCGGTAATGATTCAAGTAGTAAAGAGGAAAAGTCATCAAAAGACGATACTAAGAGTGATTCTAAAACAGTAGAAATCGAATCTAAATATCAAGTTCGTGGTAAAGAGAAAGATGGCAGTGATGCTAAGACAGTAGAAGAGAAAGTGAAAGTTCCAGTTAATCCTAAGAAGGTTGTTGTATTAGATTATGGTACTTTAGATACAGTTGAAGCATTAGGTGCAAAAGACGCAGTTAAAGGTGTACCTAAAGGTGAAGGCGGCGCTTCATTACCTGAATTCTTAGACACATTCAAAGGTGACGAATTTGTAAACACTGGCTCAGTTAAAGAAGTAAACTACGATAAAATTGCAGAAATTGACCCAGACTTAATTCTATTCTCTGGTCGTACTGCAGGAACTGAAGTACAAGATGAATTGAAAAAAGCAGCTCCAGACGCAGCAAGATTATACGTAGGTGCAGATGATAAAAATTACTTGAACTCAGTTGAAGAAAATACGAATAATTTAGGTGAAATTTTCGATAAAGAAGATAAAGCAAAAGAATTAAACAAGAGCTTAGAGAAGAAAATTAAAGATGTTAAAGCAAAAGCTGATAAATCAGATAAAAAAGCAATGTACTTATTAGCTAACGAAGGTGAGTTATCTACATATGGTCCAGGTGCAAGATTTGGTAGCTTAATCTTTGACGTATTGGATGTAAAACCAGTCGATAAAGACTTAAAAGCAAGCACACATGGCCAACCAGTAAGCTTCGAATATATTTCTGAAAAGAATCCTGACATCATCTATGCCATGGACAGAGGTAAAGCGATTGGCGGAAAAGAAAGTGCTAACAAAGCATTATCAAACGACGTTATCAAAGATGTTACAGCAATTAAAGAAGACAAAGTTGTAAACGTTGATCCACAATTATGGTACTTAGCTTCAGGTGGCGTAAGAACTACTGAAAAACAAGTAGACGAAGTTGCTAAAGGTTTAGAATAAGAAATAAGGCTGAGATATTTTAATGCCCCAGCTTAAAAAGAATACTCCTAATCCTAAGTTTATTTAACTAAGGATTAGGAGTATTTATATATCTGAAAAAGCAGCCAACAAGACAATATTTTGTCTTGTTGGCTGCTTATACGTTTCACTGAAGTGTTTGTTTTAATTTGTTAATTGATCTGTTGGTTCTCCAATAATGCGTACTTCACGTTTCAGCTCTATGTCAAACTTTTCTTTAACGACTTTTTGAACATGTTCAATAATCATTTCGTAATCAGTAGCTGTTCCGTTATCTACATTTACTATAAAACCAGCATGTTTAGTTGATACTTCTACACCGCCTATTCTATGGCCTTGTAGGTCAGCATCTTGTATCAATTTACCTGCAAAGTGGTTAGGAGGTCTTTGGAAAACACTGCCACACGATGGATACTCTAAAGGCTGTTTATCTTGTCTTCTTTGCGTCAAATCATCCATTGTAGCTTGTATTGTCTTTATATCTCCCGGCTGTAATTTGAAAGTTGCTTCAAGTACAACTAAATGTTGACGTTGAACAATACTTGTTCTGTAACCAAGTTCGAGTTCATCGCTTTGTATTGTATATAGCTTGCCTGTATCATCTATAGCTTTAATGTAATCAATGCAATCTTTAACTTCGCCACCATAAGCTCCTGCGTTCATATAGACTGCACCACCGACAGAACCGGGGATGCCACATGCAAATTCCAATCCTGTTAAATGATGGTCTCTTGCACGTCTTGATACATCTATAATCGCTGCGCCGCTTCCGCATGTTATACAACCGTCACGAACGTGAATTTGATTGAATTGTAATAAACTGATTACAATACCACGTATACCCCCGTCTCTAATGATGATATTAGAACCATTCCCTAAAAACGTTAAAGGAATTTGATTAAGGTATGCATATTCTACTATTTTTTGAACTTCTGTATATGAAGTAGGGGATAAGTAAAAGTCTGCTTTTCCACCTGTTTTTGTGAAAGTATATTTTTTTAAAGGTTCATTCACCTTAATTAATGATTTAGGGAGAAATTTTGATAAATCCTCCAAAATTGTAGGGTTATTCACCGTTCGACGTCCTTTCTTTACTGTGTTCTTAAAAATATTATATCAAGATTTTCCAGTTTAAGCGAATAGCTTATGAGCAATGTTTTTCAATAAGTTGTTGAAACCATTGTTGCTTATTGTTCTCATATTCTCTTACACTTTTATTGTTATTTATAGTGTTTGTTTTAAAACTTTGAAATGAGTCTATAACTGAGTTGTCGTGATTTAAAAGTTCATCTACAGTTAAATAATCATATAACATTTGACTGTTTTGTTCAACAATATGTATACGCACAATTTGCCTTAATGTAATCATATCTTTAAATTGAGCCATCATAATTTTCTTCTTATAAGAGTGGTGTAATCTATATATGTTGTGATAGTTTAATCTCTTCTCATCTAAGCTAGTAATATCATGTAATGAACGCACGGTAACAAGTACATCTAAGATAGGTTCAGTTGTATAAAGGGTTTGTTTCGTGCCACCTATATGATAAACATCTTGTATAGGTGTATTTAATAGGCTAAACAATAGTTGTTGAATTTTTATATATTTTGCTTTAAAATTTTTTGTTGATTGTAATTGAATGAACGGTTGAGGTCTTTTTAACATAATAACACTTCCATTAATCAATAATAAGAATATAATATATAACATTTTAATTATCCATGATATTATGTATAATACAAGTGAAACAGAGGTGCAATGATGAAAATTAAATTACTCTACTTAATGTTATTTGTACTTGTATTAATTATTGCAGCTTGTAGTAATGAGGTAAATTCAGATCTTAAAAAATATAAAAGAGATATGAAACCTATTTATAAAAAAGAAGACACAATTCTTGATAATATTAATCAATTAAATTTAGATAAATTAGATCAACTAGTAGGCACTGAAGTAACAGCTGAAAAACATAAAGAATTGAATAAGCTTCATAAAGAACTTGATAAAGAAGTCTTACCTGAAGTTAAGAGTCTTAAAAAACAAGCTGAGAATATCGAGCCGAGTACACAAGAAGTAAAAGATGCACATAATATTTACGTTAGCAATGTTAAAAAGAGAGAAGACTCTATTTCAGAGCTAAATGAATATATATCGCTATTCGAAAAATCTATCAGATCTAATGAGAAAATATTAGAATATACAGAGGTATTTGAGAAAAATAAAGCAGTAGCTGAAAAAAATGCTAGTAAAGCTAAAGATAGCTCTGAAGATAAAGATGATTATGAAGCGTTAGTATCAGTAATAGATAAAAATAGTGACGATTTAAATAATAAAGCTAAGTATTTAAATGAAGCGCATAGTGTGAAAGAGAAATCACAGTATATCCATGATAAAATCATTCCGAGTATATCTAAGTATGTAAAAGCTCTTAATCAAACAAATATTAAATCCAATAGAGTGAATCAAATGAGGCAATCTCAGATTGAAATGTATTACACTTTAAGTGATTATTATAAGGAACGAAAAAAAGGTAGTATTATTGAAGAAAAACTTCAAAAAATAAAAGCCCCTGATGACTTTAACAGTAAAGTTGCGTACTTAGGAAAAGATGAGAAGTATGATAAAGCTATTGATAGATTAGAAAAATAAAACACACCGTATATTAGAATAAAAGTTTATTCTGTATCGGTGTGTTTCTTTTATTCTTCTTTTTTAACGGTGGATTCTTTCTTCTTAGTTTGTGATAAGTATATATTTTTACCTACTAAAGAGATAACCCAAATCGAAAATGCGATAATTAAGATATATGATAATGCAGGTTGGTTTTTAAAATCGAATAAAAACAGAATAGAAATAATAAGTAAACATGCATTAATCGTATCAATCATTCCCCATCTCTTAATGAGGGTAGGTGTTACATTTTTGGTCAAATAAAGCACCTCCTTATTGTAATTATAGTATATCAAAATTAACTAATGGTTAATATCAAAGAATGCGGGTAAACATAATTAAGATAAAAATAGAATTTGCCATATAAAACGAATGATGTTATAGTGTTCAATTGTATTGGTTAAATTATGATAGAGGTGAATTAAAATGGTCGTGAAATTAACTTCCATCGATCAATTTGAAAAAGTACTCAATGATAACCCAAACGTATTTGTAATGAAACACAGCAGTACTTGTCCTATTTCGGCAAGTGCGTATGATCAATTTAATAAATTCTTATATGAAAGAGACATGGACGGTTATTATTTAATTGTTCAAGAAGAAAGAGAATTATCTGATTATATAGCTGACAAAACTGGCGTCAAACATGAATCACCACAGGCTTTTTATTTTATAAACGGGAATGCCGAGTGGGATGCAAGTCATGATAATATCACAGTAGCAAGTTTATCGAAAGCAGAAGAGTAATAATGATATAAGACAAACAGTCATATTGACTGTTTGTTTTTTTGTTAAATAGAGAAAAAAACAGTATAATGAATTATGATAAAAAGCATGAGGTGAAAAATATGAGAGTATTAGTTGCGATGGATGAATTTGATGGTATTTTATCAAGTTATCATGCAAATAGATTTGTAGAAGAAGCGATAAAGTCTCAATTTAATGAAGCGGATATAGTGCAAGTACCTTTATTTAATGGTCAAAGAGAAGTTATTGATTCAATATTATTATGGCAATCAGGCACGAAATATTCGGTAGATCATCATGATGCATATATGAACCCTAAGACATCAGTTTATGCAGTTACTGGTAATAACATAACGGTTATAGAAGCGGGTGAAGTGTTAACTTCAAATGAAGAAACAATTAGACCAAGTGAAACCACTTCTTACGGTTTAGGTGAAATGCTTAATGAAGCGCTTAAAGAAAATACTAATGAAATGATTATATCAGTAGGTAACGTTGCAAGTTATGATGGTGGTCTAGGCATGATTCAAGCACTTGGTGCAAAGTTTTATGACGCTGAAGGTGCTTTAGTAGATTTAAGCAAGGGCGCTAAATGGATTAAATATATTAGAACAATAGACTTATATGATTTAGATAAACGTTTGAAAGATAAAAAAATTAAAGTCATTACAGATTTTGAATCTAAATATTATGGTAAAAGTAGTCGAGTTATGAAAGAACGTGAATTAAATCATATCTCGTTAGAAGAGGCTACAGATATAGATAATGCTTTATGGTATATAAGTGAACTGTTTAAGAGTCAGCATAAAACATTATTAGGTAAAGAAGAAAGAGGCGGATCTGGTAGCGGTATAGCTGCTATGTTAAATTGTCTATGGGATGGCGAACTTGTAACTGGTGGAGATGTTGTTAACGAACTGACATACTTAGACCAATTAATTGAGCAAGCTGATTTTGTTGTGTTTGGGGAAGGTTTAAAACCGAACCAACAATTACTCGAGACGACTTCAGTAAGAATTGCAGAATTATGTTATAAACACAATAAAGTTAATATCGCAGTTTGTGCAACAGATGAAAAATTCGATAAATATATTGAACAAGAAGTTACAGCAATGTTTAAAGTACTAAACAAAGATCAATATACGATGACCGAATTAGAAATGGGCATAGCCTTAAGACATTTAACGACACAAGCATTAAGATTATTGAAAAGCAATTTATAATTAAGAGTTCGGAACATAACAAATGTTTCGGATTTTTGTTATGTAAGCGCGAGTACCTCATTATTTATAATGAATAATAAGAGAGTGGGGCCTCTAACGTGCAAGAAATTTGAGACAAGCTCGTTACATTTTCTAACGAGTTAGTGCGTGTAAACAAGCCCGTTAGCGCAATATTTTCTACGATTTTGTAAAGTGCTGACGCCTGAGGGAATCGTATGAGTGAGAGACTACAGGCTCGAACTATAACCTAGGAAACCTTGCACGAACAAAATCGTAGATCTTATAAAAAATAAGCATATCACTTTCAAACTGAAATAATCAGTTAAGTGATATGCTTATTTATTTTGAATTAAGATTGTTTTTCAAATTCAGATAGGATACCTACAATTGTTTGCACTGCTTTTTCCATAACATCAATAGACGCATATTCAAATGGTCCATGGAAATTAGCGCCACCAGTAAATAAATTTGGTGTAGGTAAGCCCATATAAGAAAGTTGAGAACCATCAGTACCACCACGAATCGGCTCTATTACAGGTGTAATACCTAAAGATTTAATCACTTTCTCAGGTATATCGATTAGCTCAGGATGAGGTTTGATTTTTTCACCCATATTATAATATTGATCATCGATTTGAACTTTAATCAGTTCTTCATCATAATGGTGGTTTAAATTTTTGGCGATATCTAACAAATGGTTTTTTCTACGCTCAAATTGTGCTTTGTCATGGTCACGAATAATATATTGTAATGTTGCTTTTTCAACGTTACCTTCCATTTGCATTAAATGGTAAAAGCCTTCATATCCTTCAGTATGTTCAGGTACTTCATCAGCTGGTAACTGTTCATTAAAAGTCATTGCTAACGTGTTAGCATTGACCATAACATCTTTAGCTGAACCAGGATGAACATTGACACCATTAACTTCTACAACAGCCATAGCTGCATTAAAACTTTCGTATTGTAGTTCGCCTTCTAAACTGCCATCCATTGTATAAGCAAAGTCAGCATTGAAACGTTCTACATCAAAGTTGTGTGGCCCTTTACCAATTTCTTCGTCAGGCGTAAAGCTAAATCGAATGTCACCGTGTTTGATTTCTGGATGATCAATTAAGTAAATAATAGCTTCCATAATTTCTACGACACCAGCTTTATCGTCTGCACCTAGCAATGATGTGCCATCAGTTGTCATTAGTGTATGCCCGATAACATCTTTTAATTGTGGGAAAGTATTTGGGCTAAGCACTTTTTCTGTCTGACCTAACTGAATATCTTCCCCGTTATAATTTTCTACAATTACTGGATTAACGTTTGTAGCATTATAATCAGGTGATGTATCAATATGTGCTAATAAACCAACAGTAGGAACCTTTTTATCGGTATTAGATGGTAATGTAGCCATTAAATACCCTTTGTCATCTACTGTTACTTCAAGGTTAAGTGCTTTAATTTCTTCTTCAAGAAGTTTAATTAAATCCCATTGCTTTTCAGTAGAAGGTGTTGTTGTACTATTTGGATCCGCTTGTGTGTCTATCTTTACATATCTTTCTAATCGATCAATTAGACGTTGTTTCACATTATTCTCTCCCTTTTACTTCTATTTACTTTACTTATTATACGCTTTTTTGTTTCTTAGAAGCAAAAAATTGCTTAGTACGAATGTAAATTTGGAAGACAATTTCAGAACTTAAAATACCAAACGCAATAGATCCAGATATTAGTGTAGCTTGTAATGACGTATTGATAGCTACATCATAATTATTAATAACTAAGTTTTTAGTGGCATCATAAGCTAAACCACCGGGAACTAAAGGAATAATACCAGCTACTATAAAAATAATCATAGGACGTTTATAGTAGCGGCTCATGATATGACTCATGATAGCTAAAGTGAAACTCCCGTAGAACGAAGCTTGAACTTTATCAATACCGAAGTCTAAAGAAACAGTATAAATCATCCAAGCTATGGCTCCAACAACACCACAAGCAATTAGAAGTCTTCTAGGTGCATTAAAAATGACAGAGAAGAATAATGTTGCAGTAAAACTTAATAGTATTTGATAAATATAATCTAACATTCATAGCACCTTCCTTAACTTAGTAATAATACAATTGCTACGCCAGCACCGATTGCAAATGCTGTTAAAGCCGCTTCTACACCTTTAGAAATACCAGCTAATAATTGACCAGCCATCAAATCTCTTATTGCATTTGTAATAAGAACACCTGGTACAAGTGGCATAACAGAGGCAATGGTAATTAAACTTAAATTATCTCCGTAAAAGAAATTGACACTTATTGTAGCTATTGTAGCTATAATTAATGAACTAATAAATTCAGTAAAAAATTTAATGCGTATCGTATTATGTACAATTGCCATTGTTAAATACCCAGTACCACCAGCTATAAATGAAGGGATAACATCAGGTTGTTTACCGCCAAACATAGGTAAGAAACATGCTGATGCAATAGCTGCTGCCAAAACTTTTAACCAAAAAGGAAATTGTAATGCAGCATGATGTAAATGTATCAATTCAGATTTAGCTTCATCTATCGATAATTCGTTATTTGCAATCTTTCTGGAAATTTGATTCGTCAGAGATATTTTCTCTAAATCTGTCGATCTTTCATCTATTCTTATCAATCTAGTATTAGTTCTATCATTTAATGAGAAAATAATTGCTGTGGAAGTTACAAAGCTATGTGTATTTTCTAAACCATAACTCGTTGCGATTCTAGCCATTGTGTCTTCAACTCTATATGTTTCAGCACCGCTTTCCAAAAGGATGCGTCCTGCTGTCATAACGACATCGATTATTTTATTCTCATCTATTATCGTGAAGTCCTTTAATTCTTCCATAATAACCTCCATGTTCGCAATGAATAAAATATAATCCTTATATAACAACAATTCAACAAAAAACATAGAATTGCAATAGGCAATTCTATGTTTAGTTTATAATTTAATAATTGGATTGAACATTACTTTGTTTTGACCTTGTAATTTCGCTTCATGTAACATATCATCCGCGTCTTTAAATACACGTCTTTTAGATTTATTATCCTCTTCTGTTAAATAGCCGACCCCTATGGAGACAGAAAGTTTTATTGTGTCTTTGTTAGGTAAATGGAACGTTGATTGTTGCACACTATCTCTAATACTTTCGGCTAACTTAATCGCACTATCTAATGATTCATCAATCAATATAATAGAAAATTCTTCTCCTCCGTTACGGAATGCTTTTACGTCTTTAGGCAAGTAATTAATGAGTAATTGGGACATCTGTTTGAGTACTGCATCACCAGCCGTATGAGAATATTCATCATTTACATCTTTAAATCCATCTATATCAATTAACAACAATGCCATAGATTGTTGTTGTTCAGTAACGAGTTCAGTTGTTCTATTTAAATATCTATCGAATTCTTTTACGTTTCCTAATCCAGTTAAATAATCGACTGATTCTTCATTTTTATAACGGGAAATAAGATTTTTAAGAATCCATATATCGCGATAAACACTCGCACTAATAATACTAAGGATAAAGGAAATTGGTACAAGAAACAACCATTCATTCAACCATGAATCAGGGTTTAAGAATATCAAAGTAATAACAATAATAAGGATACTGATTAAATATAATAATTGTATGCTAACAAAATCACTTTGTTTAAGAAATGGACCAATCATACCTACTACTACTGCTATTATGAGTAGATGTAAGTCATCTAAAAATGGTGTGTTGAATATAAACATATCTACTAGCAAAATGATGACTGCACTGAATGAGGTATAAAATAAATTTGTAAATCTACCTAAGAACAATAACGGGATAAAGCTTAACGTGATAACATAATCATGATATTGAATAGGGTTGGATATTAACAATATCGAAACACCAGTCATTAGAATGGTGATATAATTTTGTGAAAATTTTACGGTTCTAGTTTCACTATATTGGATGCGATGGTATAGATAAAAAGACGCAATAGTTACAGAAATATTAAATATAATTGCTTGTATCATATAGCACCATCCTTCATTTTATAAGCCATATGATATTGTAATCTATTAGATGACGTTTGTCACGATATAACAAGTATTTTCGGAAAAAAAGTTTCATTTTTCACAGCTTCTAGGAATTAAAAGCGGAATATTTACTACTGAAACAATTGGGAATATATGGGATGCAGTGGTTTTTATAGCATGTGAGCTGAAATTTTGATATTCTTAAAGAAATGTTTTATTAACATTATTCTTCAATTATAAGATGAAGGTGAATCCATGTTTACTTTGCAATTAATATTATTAACGATGATTGTGAGCTTAATACTTACACCTTTAGTAATTGTACTTTCTAAAAAAATAGGTGCTGTTGATATGCCTAATGTAAGAAAAGTACATACTAAACCAGTTTCAGTATTGGGCGGAACAGTTATTTTGCTATCTTTTCTTATCGGGTTATGGTGGGGCAAACCAGTTGAACATGAAATAATACCTATTATATTAGGCGCAATTGTTATTTATTTAATTGGTTTAGTCGATGATTTATACGATATGAAACCACTGGTGAAACTTGCAGGACAAATAGCAGTTTCACTTATAGTTGTATTAAATGGTGTTACATTAGACTTTATAACATTACCTTTTGGAATTGTTATAGAATTCGGCATATTTAGTATACCTATGACTATATTTTGGGTAGTCGCAGTTATGAATGCAATTAATTTAATAGATGGATTAGATGGTCTAGCTTCAGGTATTTCGTGTATTGCGCTTGTAACGATTGGATTTATTGCCATATTACAACAAAATATTTTCATAATGATGATATGTAGCGTGTTAATTGGTTCGTTATTAGGATTTTTAGTTTTCAATTCGCATCCAGCAAAAATATTCCTTGGAGATAGTGGTGCATTGTTGTTAGGTTATATTATTGGTGTTTTATCACTATTAGGTTTTAAAAACATTACATTAATATCACTATTTTTCCCGATGGTTATTTTAGCAGTACCATTTATAGACATGTTGTTTGCTATAATTCGAAGATTACATAATAAGCAATCCATAGTACAGGCAGATAAATCACATTTACATCATAAGTTATTGGATTTAGGCTATACACATAGACAGACAGTAGTATTAATCTATATGATTGCTATATTGTTTAGCATATCTAGTGTCATACTATACTTATCACCGCCATACGGTGTATTGATGATGTTTATTATGATTTTAATTACAATTGAATTAATCGTAGAATTTACAGGTTTAATACATCCTAATTACAGACCTATACTCAATTTATTAACACGGTCTAAATATAAAGAAGAACGCTAAATTTAGCGTTCTTCTTCTTTGTTATATGGAAACGGTAAGGCAATAGTTTCTTCTCTATTTAATTCGTATTTTCCTTGATTAATTTCATCTAAGAAATTCATAAAGTTTTCTTCTTCTGAGGCAATCACGTGTATCGTATATTTCACTTTATCAGTGTAGGCTGTATCAACAAGCATATATTCTGTTTGTTGTAATTCATATTCAAAACGACCCGTTTGATCATAATCTAAAGTGACTTCAAACGGTATAGCTTCAAGTAAAATGATACGACCGATTTCATTAATCACTTGGCTTACTGCACTTCCGTAAGCTCTGATAAGTCCTCCGGCACCAAGTTTTATGCCACCAAAGTAACGGGTAACCACAACAACTACATTATGTAATTGTTGCTTTTTTAATACTTCGAGCATTGGTACACCAGCAGTTCCAGAAGGCTCTCCGTCATCATTGGCTTTTTGTGTGAGCATAGTTGGTCCGATGACGTAACTTGAGCAGTTATGAGTCGCTGAATGATGTTCTTTTTTCTTTTGCTGTATGAATGCTTTAGCTTCTTCTTCTGTTTCGGCCGGGTGAATACTCGCTATAAATCTAGATTTATTTATTATTATTTCAGTTTCATGTGGTGCTTTTATAGTAATTAGTCCTTCAGCCATGTTAAAACTTCTCCCTTTACATCGTTATCTGTTACGATATATTATATACTATTGAAATTAGACGGGAAAGGATTGTATCAATTGAAGAAGAATAAATTAATATTTTTATGCATAGCTTTGACTTTAATATTAGCGGCGTGTGGTTCTAAAGATGAACCTAAACAAGAAACGAAGGATAAAGACGATAGCCAAGGTGTATTATTAGATGATAAAGGCAATCCGAAAGAAACAATTGAGGTAGATAAAGATACAGAGAAAGCTGTTAAAGATGCGATTGAGAAAAATAGGGAATCTTTAAACGAAGGTAATGTAGATAAGTATATTGATACGATAGATCATGATTCAAAACAGTTAGATGTTAAAGAAGAAAAGTCAGTTTTACAAGATACGCTTAAAGATTATAAGTTTGATAAAAAAATTTCTAATATTAAATTTTTAGAAAAAGATAAAGATAAGGTTGTTGTGTTTTATAATGTAGATACTACAGCTCACCCGAAAAGTGGTGGAGATGATGAAAAAAAATCATTTAATGAAGTCGTAACACTTGTTAAGAAAGATAACACTTATAAGTATTCTAAAATGGCACAAGCAGCAATTTAATAGATAAAGTACTTTTCAAATATCTGTTTATTAGATATGATGTTTATGGAAGAGAATCTAGGAGGAAAAATTTTATGAAAATTGCTGTAATAACGGATTCGACAGCATATTTAGATCAGGCTTATATTGATGAATATCAAATTAAAATAATCCCTTTAAATGTGATTTTTAAAGATGAAACATACAGAGAATTAATAGATTTAAATACGGAAGATTTTTATAAAAGAATGAGAAATGAAACACAATTACCAACTACTTCTCAACCTACAATTGGAGACTATGTAGCGTTATTAGAAGAATTGGAAAGAGAAGGATATACAGATGTGATTGCAATTCATCTATCCAGTGGTATTAGCGGTGCTTACCAAGGTGCTATTACTGCAAACTCTATGGTTGAAGGTATAAAAGTACATCCATTTGACTCAGAAATATCTTGTATGGTTCAAGGCTTTTACACGTTGAAAGCTAGTCAACTTATTCGAGAGAATGTGCCGCTTGAAAGCATTTTAAAGCAATTAGAAGAAATGAAGCAAGCAGCAAATGCATACTTTATAGTTGATGATTTAAACAACCTTAAAAAGGGCGGACGTCTTAATGGCGCTCAAGCTTTAGTAGGCACAATGTTACAGGTGAAACCTATACTTCATTTTGTTGATACTAAAATTGTCCCTTATGAGAAGGTTAGAACGAAAAAAAGAGCAATGAAACGAATCGAAGAACAAATTGCTAAAGAAATAGACCAGTCTTCGGAAGTTTCAATCTGTGTTATACATGCCAATGATGAAGAAGGCGCACTTGCTTGGAAGAAACAACTAGAAGAAAAGTTTCCAAAAGCAAATGTAATTATTAGTTACTTTGGTCCTGTCATCGGAACACATTTAGGAGAAGGCTCTTTAGGTGTAGGCTATACAACAACACCAATCGATTTAACAAAATAATATAATGTCAGCACAAAAAGCATATGCTTTTTGTGCTTTTTTATTGGAGGTAATATGAAATATTATGGCCGTATTTGTCATGATTTAAGTGACATTACTGATGAAAAAATTTTAAAAACTTTACCAGGGGTTACAATCGTTAATGATAAGTATAAATGTAATCAATGTACAAATACTGATCAAAGGATGTTCTATCATTATTATTGTTACCACTGTAATAAAGAAACTATTTATTGTAGAAGTTGTATTCAACTTGGTGAAGTTCAAAGTTGTAAAAATATATACGTGATAGAAAGTCACAGAGAAGAGACATCCGGATACTTTAAACTAGATTTTAAATTAAGTCCTCAACAAGAACTAGCTTCTCAAAAGGTTAGTGAAGCTATCTTGTCACATTCCCCATTGCTATTGCACGCAGTTACAGGTGCAGGAAAGACAGAAATGATTTTTGAAGGTATTTCTAAAGCAAGACGTAAAGGTTATAACGTGGCTGTTGTCTCTCCAAGAGTAGATGTTGTTAAAGAAGTATATTTAAGGTTGAAACAGGCTTTTGTTGATGAACAACTAGATTTATTATATGAAGGACAGTTTGCTAAATTTGACAGTACCTTTATTGTATCTACAGTTCATCAGTTGATGAGATATTATCAACATTTTGATGTGGTAATCGTTGACGAGGTTGATGCATTTCCTTTAGAAATGGACAATCAGTTAATGACAACGATAAGTAAAGCAACTCGTATACAATCTAGTCATATTTATTTAACTGCTACTCCTAACAAACAACTGCGTTCACTTTTCAAAGAACATCAAATAATAACTTTACCTGCACGCTATCACGGACACCCTCTACCTGTACCAGAATTTCATTATAATATTGTTAAGACAACAAAAATAAATCATAAATTACTAAAATTTTTAAAAAGACAAGTTAATGAAAATAGAAAAATATTTGTATTTTTCCACGATATTAATTATATGGAATCTGTATTCAAACTATATACGCAGTACTTTTCAAAGATTGAATGTGTATCGAGTCAAGATCCAGAAAGACATGAGAAAGTTAGTCGTTTAAGAAATAACGAAGTTGATATCATGTTTACAACGACTATTTTAGAGAGAGGTGTTACGTTACCAGCATTGGATGTTGTAATTATTCGAACAGATATGTTTACTTCAAGTGCTATTATTCAAATTGCAGGAAGAGTCGGTAGAAAGACTTCTAATCCGACAGGAAACGTAATATGTTACAACAAAGGGATAACTAAAGAAATGGACTTAGCAAGAAAAGAAATTATGAGCATGAATAAACTTGCTAAAGAAAGAGGATGGTTAAAGTGAAAAAATGCTTAATCTGTCAAAATTCAATAAATGAATCGATAAATTTATTGAATTTATTTAATCAATCTCAAAACATATGCCAATCTTGCCGGTTAAATTTGACGTTCAATCATAATGTACGAAGATGTACAAAATGTTTGAAAATATTATCAGAAGATGAACATGAATGTTTAGATTGTATGTGGTTATCTCAAAGTTATAAATTAATTAATCAACTACATACACTTTATGATTATCAAACTTTCATTAAAACATTGATGCATCAATATAAATTTTCTGGAGATTTAGCTTTGTACGAAATATTTCAAATACCTAGAAAGATAATTAAAAATTATGATTTAATCGTGCCAGCACCTATTAATGATAATAAACTAAGAAATAGAACTTTCGATCATGTTGCGTACGTATTAGATAAACAAAACATACCTTATACACAACTATTTCAAACAGAAGAACGAAAAAAACAAGCTTGCTTGTCGAAAAAAGAAAGGTCAGAACAAAATAATCCATTTAAATTAATCGACGAAATAAACTTAGAAAATAAAAAAATATTACTAGTAGATGATATCTATACGACGGGTCTAACATTACATCAAATGGCCGAGCATTTATTTGTTAGAAAAATCAGAAAACTAGATACCTTAACATTTGCAAGAGGATAAAATAATGGTAAAATAATAGTAGGAAGAAACACAAAGAGAATAGCGCATTAAAGGAGTCGGTGCTTTATGATCAGATTTGAAATTCATGGTGAAAACATCACAGTGACTGATCCGATAAGAAATTATATTGAGGACAAAGTAGGTAAATTAGAACGTTACTTTACAAATGTCCCAGAAGCGATAGCTCATGTTAAAATTAAAACTTATCAGGATTCAAGTAGTAAAGTTGAAGTAACAATTCCGTTGAAAGAAGTTACTTTAAGAGCTGAAGAAAAACATGATGATTTATATGCTGGAATCGACTTAATAACTAACAAATTAGAAAGACAAGTGCGTAAGTACAAAACAAAAGTAAACAGAAAGTATCGTGATAAAGGACGAGAAAAAGACATATTCGCTACTACTGAACCTGGTTATCCGGAGGAAAACGAAGAAAGCGATAGTGAAATAGAAATTATTCGTTCTAAACAGTTCGCATTGAAACCTATGGATTCTGAAGAAGCTGTTTTACAAATGAATCTACTAGGTCATGATTTCTACATCTTCACAGATGCAGAAACAGATGGAACAAGTATAGTTTACAAACGTAAAGACGGTAAATATGGTTTAATTGAAACATCAATACAATAAATGAATAAACCGAAAACTGATGCAGAACTTCTGTGTCAGTTTTCTTTGTGTAATAATAGCTTTTCGTTAAAAGAGGTGGTAATCTTAAATAGTATAAAAATAAAAATAAAAGTGTTATGATATATTGTTGTAAGATTACTAGTTTCCTAGTTGAAGGAGAGAACAAAATGGGTTTTTTATCAAAATTAGCTGATGGTAATAAGCGAGTTGTAAAATCACTTGCAAAATTAGCAGATCAAGTCATCGGTTTTGAAGACGAAATTGCAAAACTAACAGATGACCAATTAAGAGAAAAGACAGTACAATACCAAAAAGAATTAGCAGAGATAGAAGATTATAAAAAACAAGAAAAGTATTTAGATAAAATACTTCCAGAAGCATATGCAATCGTAAGAGAAGCTTCTACACGTGTATTTAGCATGACACCATTTAAAGTACAAGTTATGGGTGGTATTGCAATTCATCGTGGTAATATATCAGAAATGAAAACTGGTGAAGGTAAAACGTTAACAGCAACAATGCCTGTATATTTAAATGCTCTGAGTGGCAGAGGGGTACATGTTGTTACAGTAAACGAATATTTATCTAGTTTCCAAAGTGAAGAAATGGCAAAACTATACAACTTCTTAGGTTTATCTGTAGGCTTGAATTTAAATTCTTTAAGTACAGAAGAAAAAAGAGCGGCATATGCTGCAGATATTACGTATAGTACGAATAATGAATTAGGCTTTGACTATTTAAGAGATAACATGGTCACATACAAAGATGACCGCGTAATGAGACCATTAAACTTTGCGATTATCGATGAAGTCGACTCTATTTTAATTGACGAAGCGAGAACACCGTTAATCATATCTGGTGAAGCAGAAAAATCTACGACACTTTATACTCAAGCAAATGTTTTCGTTAAAATGTTAAAAGATGAAGATGACTTTACGTATGATGAAAAGACAAAAGCGATTACGTTAACTGAACAAGGTATTGATAAAGCAGAACGCATGTTTAAAATAGATAACTTGTTCGATGTTAAAAATGTAAACTTAATGCATCATATCAACATTGCATTAAAAGCAAATCGTACGATGTTTAAAGACAAGGACTATGTTGTTGAAGACGGTGAAATAATGATTGTTGACCAATTTACTGGTCGTACAATGCCGGGCCGTCGTTTCTCAGATGGATTGCATCAAGCTATTGAAGCTAAGGAAGGATTAGAAATTCAAAATGAGTCTAAAACAATGGCTTCTATTACATTCCAAAACTTCTTTAGAATGTACAATAAATTATCTGGTATGACAGGTACTGCTAAGACGGAAGAAGAAGAATTTAGAAACATTTATAATATGACTGTAACTCAAATTCCTACTAATAGACCTATTCAACGTAAAGATGAAGCAGATATGATATTTGCGTCTCAAAAAGGTAAGTTTGATGCTGTAGTTAGAGATGTCATCGAATTATACAAAAAAGGTCAACCAGTACTATTAGGTACAGTAGCGGTTGAAACGAGTGAATATATCTCGAACTTACTGAAGAAAAAAGGCGTAAGACATGATGTTTTAAACGCGAAAAACCATGAACGTGAAGCGGAAATTATTCAAAGCGCTGGTGAAAAAGGCGCTGTTACAATCGCGACAAACATGGCTGGTCGTGGTACAGACATTAAACTAGGCGAAGGCGTTATAGAATTAGGTGGACTAGCAGTTATCGGTACAGAAAGACATGAATCTAGACGTATTGATGACCAATTAAGAGGTCGTTCTGGACGTCAAGGTGACGTTGGTAAAAGTAGATTCTATTTATCGTTACAAGATGAATTAATGGTGAGATTCGGCTCTGAACGCATGCAATCATTGATGGGCAGACTAGGTATGAATGATGATACACCTATTGAATCAAAAATGGTTTCAAGAGCGGTAGAGTCTGCTCAAAAACGTGTTGAAGGTAATAACTTTGATGCTCGTAAACGTCTATTAGAATATGATGATGTCTTAAGACAACAACGTGAAATTATATACGGTGAACGTAATGATATTATTGAAAATGATAATGTCGAAAATATCGTTAAAGGTATGATTAAATCTTCTCTTGAACGTGGTATAAACTATCATTTATCTGCTAATGAAGATGATATTGATTATGAAGCACTTGTTCAATATATCGAAGATTCTTATCTACAACCTGGTGTAATTAAAGCAGATGATATACGTGGAAGAGACTATGAAGATATCCAAGAAATTGTACTTGAGAAAATTAAAGACCAATATAAACATCAACAAGAAGAATTCGGAGATCAAATGTCTGAATTTGAACGTATGATTGTATTAAGAACGATAGACCGTAAATGGACAGATCATATCGATACGATGGATCAATTACGTACAGGTATTCACTTGAGATCTTATGGTCAAATAAATCCATTGCGTGAATATCAAAATGAAGGTTTAGAATTATTTGAAACAATGTTAAGTGACATTGAAGACGAAGTAAGTAAGTATATTTTAAAAGCTACAATTGACCGCGGTGAACAAGTAGAACGTCAACAAGTTGAAATTGGTGAAGCTAAACACGTTGGAGCAAACGACGGTAAAGAAAAAGTAAAACCTAAACCGATTGTTAAAGATGAACAAGTAGGTCGAAATGACCCTTGTCCTTGTGGAAGCGGCAAAAAATATAAAAATTGTCACGGTAAAGCGTAAAGGAGTTAAATTATGGAATTAACGGAAATTAAACAGATTTTAAATAAGCATAATGAAAAATTATTAAACATCAGGGGGTCTCTTTGACTTAGAAAATAAAGAGACAAACATACAAGAATATGAAGAAATGATGGTTGATCCTTCTTTTTGGGATGATCAGAATAAAGCACAAGAAATTATTAATAAAAATAATGCACTCAAGTCAGTTGTAAATGATTTTTATAATTTAGAAAATCAAATTGAAGATTTGTATACAACGATTGAATTACTACAAGAAGAATATAACGAAGATATGCATAAAGCTTTAGAGTCTGACTTAAAAACAATTAATAAAGATATAGAACAATTTGAATTGAATCTATTATTAAATGGAGAGCATGACGAGAATAATGCGATATTAGAATTACATCCTGGTGCTGGCGGAACAGAATCTCAAGATTGGGGTTCTATGTTACTCAGAATGTATCAACGATTCGCTGAACATAAAGGCTTTAAAGTTGAGACATTAGATTACCAAAATGGTGATGAAGCAGGAATTAAAAGTGTAACTTTATTAATTAAAGGGCACAATGCTTATGGCTATTTAAGAGCTGAAAAAGGTGTTCATAGATTAGTACGTATTTCTCCATTTGATTCTTCGGGAAGAAGACATACATCATTTGTTTCTTGTGAAGTTACACCAGAATTTAATAATGAAAAAATTGAAATCGAAGTTAATTCTGAAGATATATCAGTAGACACTTATAGAGCATCCGGTGCAGGTGGACAGCACGTTAATACTACTGATTCAGCGGTGCGTATTACACACCAACCAACAGGCATCGTTGTTACTTGTCAAAATGAGCGTTCTCAAATTAAAAACAGAGAGCAAGCAATGAAAATGTTAAAAGCTAAACTTTATCAAAGAGAATTAGAAGAACAAGCTGCTGCTTTAAATGAAATAAGAGGTGAGCAGAAAGAAATTGGGTGGGGAAGTCAAATACGTTCTTACGTATTCCATCCATATGCGATGGTTAAAGATCATAGAACCAATGAAGAAACAGGAAATACAAGTGCAGTAATGGACGGAGAAATTGATCCGTTTATAGATGCATATTTACGTAGTCAATTAAACGAGCAATCATAAAATAAAGTAAACAAAAATCAGGTGAAATTCTTAAATAACAAGAAATTCACCTGATTTTTTTGATGAACATAATAGTTAAGGTTTTGTGAAAAGATACACAATATCGTTTTAAAATAAACACAATCATGGTAAAATATTAATGTGATTATATATTAATATGGGGTGTAAAACATGAGATTTAAAATGGGCATTATTTCAATCGTTGCGGCTTCTTCATTAGTGTTTGCTGGATGTGGAAATTCTTCATCGGACGAAAGTAAATCTGAAGAATATAGCTCTCAGGGGGAAAAGATTTTTAAAAATAATTCTTGTGTCGGCTGTCACGGTAAAGACTTAGAAGGTGCTTCTGGTCCATCATTGAAAAATGTAGGTTCTAAACTATCAGAACAAGATATAGAGAAAATTATCAATGAAGGTAAAGGTAGTATGCCGAGTAAAGTAGTTGATGAAAAAGAAGCTAAAGAAGTAGCAAAATGGTTAGCAGAACAAAAATAAAATACAGAGTTATAAGTTACGAAAACTTATAACTCTGTATTTTTCTTTTTTTTATAATTGTTACATTGTATTTTAATGAAATAAGAATTGGTAAATGGTTTTTGGATAAATTCTCCATCGACAATGATTTTTTCTGACGATATTATATTATGAATATTATTTAATACTAGCTATTAAGACTGTCATAATAAACTTTATAGATATTTTTAATTTAAATTATAGAAAGGTAACGTTTATATTACGAATATGTAACAAAGGAATTTGTGCGATGATTTTATGATATTATATTTCCAGTAATAGTTGAGGGAAACTCAAATTAATATAAATATAAATAAAAACATATAAATCTCAGGAGGATTTAACCATCATGAAGAAGACATTAGTTACGTTTGCATCTGTTACAGCTTTAACATCTTTAGTACAAACAACAGCTTTTGCTGCAGAGCATGAAGTTAAAGAAGGTGAAACATTAGCAACTATCGCACAAGAATATGGGACTTCTATTTCAAATCTTAAAGAATTAAATAAAATTTCTACTGAAGTTTCAGTAGGACAAAATATAAAAGTATTAAAAGATGACGTTTATGTTATACAAGAAGGCGATACACTCAATAAAATCTCTAAAAAATTTGACGTAACTGTATCAGAATTAAAAGAATGGAATAACTTGTCATCAGATATTATTTTAGTTGGTAAACCATTATTAGTATCAGCAGACGCTCAATTATCTGGCGATGAAGCTACTGCAGAACCAACTACTGTTTCAATTAACGCACCTGAAGCATCAGCTCAAGAAGAAAGCTTATTAAGATATGTATTTGAGCAAACTTCAACTGGTAGTGAGTATAATACTGAAGACTACCAAGCATACGCTTTACCAACGTTTAATAATGAATCGCCAACTAATGCAGTATCGTATAGCAGACCATCATCAGGTGGCGGGGCTAATTTATATACTTCAGGTCAATGTACTTACTATGCATTTAGTAAACGACCTGATATTGGAAGCACTTGGGGAAATGCTAACAACTGGGCTAATGCAGCTGCACAATCTGGTTATACAGTTAACAATACTCCTTCAGCAGGCGCTATATTACAATCTACAGCTGGTGGCTACGGTCATGTAGCATACGTTGAAAATGTTAACTCTGATGGTTCTCTACAAGTATCAGAGATGAACTATCAAGGTGTAGGAGTTGTTTCTTCACGAACAATTTCAGCTTCTGCAGCTAAAGCATACAACTATATACATTAGTCATTTTAGTTAAACATGTACAAGCAAGTAGTTAATTCAATTATGAATTTAAACTATTTGCTTTTTTTTATAACTTTAGTTGATATAATAAATGTAAATTAAGCTGAAGAGGTTTGAAGTAATGAAAAAATGGTTAAAAATCATACTAGTATTAATTTTAATGAGTATTATAGGAATAAGTATATATAAAGTGATAGACGTAAATAAGTTTCAAAATAAAGAACAATTTCAAGAACAACAGGGCGAACAAACTTTTCAAAATAGTCATCCTGCAACTGGTTTAAATGTTAATGATGAAAAAGTGAGAACTTTTGATAAACTTGAACCAACTGAATTAAAAAAAGTAACTTCTAAAAATGAAATTACAGTTATTAATTTATTTGCTTCATGGTGCGATCCTTGTAAGAGAGAAATGCCCGAGCTTGTTAAATACGCTAAGCATTCCAATAAAGATGTGGAACTGATAGGTTTAAATGTTAAAGATAAAAGAAAACCAGCACAACAACTTATTGATGACGTTCATGTAAATTATGATATATATGTAGCAGAAGAAGACTTTTTGAAAAAGTTTAAATCTTATAATATACCAACAACACTTTTCGTGAATAAAGAAGGGAAAGTAGAAAAAGTATATTTAGGAGAATTGTCCGAAAAAACACTAAATAACTTAGTCTTACAATTAAAGGAGGAACATTAATTTGGGGGTACACCAATATTTTAAAAGTTTAACAGATTTAGAGAAATTAGTAAGATGTCCTGGAAAATTCAAATTTCAAGACCATAATGTGGCAGCACATTCTTTTAAAGTAACTAAAATAGCACAATATTTAGCTACAGTTGAAGAAGCAAATGGCCAAGAAATTAATTGGAAGCTTGTATATGAGAAAGCATTAAACCACGATTATCCCGAAATATTCACTGGTGATATTAAAACACCTGTAAAATATGCTTCGTATGAATTGAAAAAATTATTTTCTCAAGTTGAAGAAGAAATGATAGAAAAGTTTATAACAGAAGAATTTCCTGAAGAATATCAAAGTATATATAGACATAGACTACAAGAGGGTAAAGATGATAGTATAGAAGGACAAATACTCAGTGTTGCTGATAAAATTGACTTGCTTTATGAATCTTTTGGAGAAATTCAAAAACGAAACCCTGAACCTTTGTTTTTTGAAATTTACGAAAGCTCATTAGAAACAATTATGCAATTCGATCATTTATCATCAGTACAAGATTTTATTCAAAATATTATACCGGAAATGTTACAAGAAAAATTTATTCCACGTTCTGAATTAAAAGAAACGACAATGACAATTCTTGAAAAACGTGAAACAAAAAGGAGTTAACGAATTGAATGATTTGGCCAATTCTAGCATTGTTCCTCCCTTGTTTACTGGTTATAGTTTTGACACAAATCACTCAAAATAAATGGATTGGATTACTGATTGCAACAGTTATTATCGGTGCATCAGTTTACAAAGGGTTCTTTCATGATGAGTTGATTATTGTGTTAGATGTTATCAGTCTAGTCGCTGGTTATTATATCGTGGACGCACTTAAAATAGATAAAATTGAATCAAGATAGATAAGAGGATAAATCAATGTGATTTTTCCTCTTATTTGTATTTTTATAAACTTAGAACGAACAAATGTTTGGTTATTTTTACAAAAATTTGTTAAAATATATTTATATATTTGAGAAAATTAGGAGGTTACTATGCAACATATTCCTTTTGAAATACATTCTGAATACTCTCCGCAAGGCGATCAACCTGAAGCAATTAAATCTCTTGTAAAGGGTATTAAAGACGGTAAAAGACACCAAACATTATTAGGTGCTACTGGTACTGGTAAGACATTTACGATGAGTAATGTAATTAAAGAAGTTGGTAAACCGACATTGATTATTGCTCATAATAAAACGTTAGCCGGGCAATTATATAGTGAATTTAAAGAGTTTTTCCCTGAAAATCGTGTTGAATACTTTGTAAGTTATTATGACTATTATCAACCTGAAGCATATGTGCCTCAAACAGATACTTTCATAGAAAAAGATGCATCTATCAATGATGAAATAGATAAATTGCGCCATTCAGCTACAAGTTCATTGTTTGAACGTAATGACGTTATTGTTATTGCGAGTGTGAGTTGTATTTACGGTTTAGGAAATCCAGAAGAATATAAGGATTTAGTAGTGAGTGTACGTAAGGGCATGGAAATGGAAAGAAATGAATTATTAAGAAAATTAGTAGATAACCAATATGCTAGAAATGATATCGATTTTAGACGTGGTACATTTAGAGTTAGAGGGGATGTTGTTGAAATATTCCCAGCATCTCGTGATGAGCTATGTGTAAGAGTCGAATTTTTTGGTGATGAAATAGATAGAATTAGAGAAGTGAATTATTTAACTGGAGAAGTTATAGCAGAAAGAGAACATTTCCTATTTTATCCAGCTTCCCACTTCGTAACACGTGAAGAAAAAATGAAAGTTGCAATTGAACGAATTGAACAAGAATTAAAAGAACGTTTAGAAGAATTGCGTAAAGAAAATAAATTATTAGAAGCACAACGTTTAGAACAAAGAACAAACTATGATTTAGAAATGATGAGAGAAATGGGATTTTGTTCAGGGATTGAGAACTACTCAGTTCACTTAACGTTACGTCCTAAAGGCTCTACTCCATATACATTATTAGATTATTTTGGTGATGATTGGTTAGTTATGGTTGATGAATCTCATGTTACATTACCACAAATTAGAGGTATGTATAATGGTGACCAAGCTAGAAAGAATGTACTTGTTGAACATGGCTTTAGACTGCCAAGTGCTTTAGATAATAGGCCTCTTAAATTTGAAGAATTTGAAGAGAAAACGAAACAACTTGTGTATGTTTCAGCTACGCCTGGTCCATTTGAAATTGAGCATACAGATGAAATGGTTGAACAAATTATACGACCAACTGGTTTGTTAGATCCAATCATAGAAGTAAGACCTAGTAAAAATCAAATCGATGATTTAATGTCAGAAATAAACGAACGTGTTGAACAAAATGAGCGTGTTCTTATCACAACGCTTACGAAAAAAATGAGTGAAGATTTAACAACTTATTTAAAAGAAGCAGGAGTCAAAGTAAACTACTTACATTCTGAAATTAAAACACTCGAAAGAATTGAAATTATTAGAGACTTAAGAATGGGTGTTTATGATGTGTTAGTGGGTATTAACTTACTAAGAGAA
The DNA here is from genome assembly GCF_022386955.1 of Mammaliicoccus sp. A-M4. NCBI lineage: Bacteria > Bacillati > Bacillota > Bacilli > Caryophanales > Staphylococcaceae > Mammaliicoccus > Mammaliicoccus sp. A-M4. Next base: position 34,365 of record NZ_JAJNHH010000009.1, on the reverse strand, counting down.
GGTTTAGATATCCCTGAAGTGTCGCTTGTTACAATTTTAGATGCTGATAAAGAAGGTTTCTTAAGATCAGAACGGTCACTCATCCAAACAGCAGGTCGTGCTGCACGTAACGATAAAGGTAAAGTCATTATGTATGCTGACAAAATTACTGATTCTATGAGAACAGCTATTGATGAAACAAATAGACGTAGAGAAACACAAGAAGCATATAACGAAAAATATAATATTACGCCACAAACAATTAATAAGAAAATACGCGATGTCATATCTGCTACAGTTGAAACAGATGAAGTTAACGAACAAGACAAGAAAAAAGCACCTAAGAAACTCACGAAGAAAGAAAGAGAGAAAACAATTGAGCGCGTAGAGAACGAAATGAAAGATGCTGCGAAAGATTTAGACTTCGAACGTGCATCTGAATTAAGAGACATATTGTTTGAATTAAAAGCAGAAAGGTGACTGAGATGAAAAATAAATCCATCATCGTAAAGGGTGCGAGAGCACATAACTTGAAAAATGTAGATATTGAAATACCTAAAGATCAATTAATAGTGATGACAGGTTTATCTGGGTCAGGTAAATCTTCATTAGCTTTTGATACTATTTATGCTGAAGGACAAAGAAGATATGTAGAATCTTTAAGTGCTTACGCAAGACAATTTTTAGGACAAATGGATAAGCCGGACGTTGATTTAATTGAAGGGCTGTCACCAGCTATTTCGATTGACCAAAAAACAACGAGTAAAAATCCGCGTTCTACTGTTGCAACGGTAACTGAAATTTATGATTATTTAAGATTACTATATGCAAGAGTAGGAAGACCGATATGTCCAAACCATGGTATAGAAATAAAATCTCAAACCGTGCAGCAAATGGTCGATCAAGTAATGGAGTTAGAAGAAAGAACTAAAATTCAAATTCTATCTCCAATAATTTCTGGAAGAAAAGGTTCACATAAGAAATTAATCGACGATATTGCTAAAAAAGGTTATGCAAGATTGAAAGTTGACGGCCAAATTTTAGACGTGGACGATGTACCAGAATTAAATAAAAATCAAAATCATACAATTCATGTCGTAATAGACCGCTTAGTCGTTAAAGATGGCATAGAAGCACGTCTAGCTGATTCATTAGAGACTGCTTTAGAATTAGCTGATGGTACTGCAATTGCTGACGTTATTGATGGTGATGAAATTAAGTTTTCAGAGCACCATGCATGTCCAATTTGCGGATTCTCTGTTGATCATTTAGAACCTAGAATGTTCTCATTTAACAGTCCATTTGGTGCTTGTCCATCGTGTGATGGTTTAGGCAGTAAATTAACAGTTGATATAGATTTAGTTGTTCCAGACAAAACTTTAAGCCTTAAAGATGGCGCTATATTACCATGGCAACCTATTAGTTCTAATTATTATCCAACGTTATTAGAACAAACATGTGAGCATTTTAAAATAGATATGGATAAACCATTTAAAGATTTAACTAAAAAAGAAAAAAATATCATTTTACGTGGTCATGATGATGAAATTAAATTTGAATTTAATCAAGATTATGGTACAAAAGCAAAACGTACAAGAACGATGGCTTTTGAAGGTGTGTTGAATAACATCGAAAGAAGATACCATGATTCGCCATCTGAATATGTAAGAGAAGTTATGCAAAAATACATGGTCGAAAAAACATGTGAAACATGTAATGGTTATCGATTAAATGAAAAAGCTTTATGTGTTAAAGTAGACGGTCAACATATAGGTGAAGTTGTAAGATATTCTATAAGTGATTCGTTAAAACACTTCGATAATTTAACGCTTGATGAAACTGAACGTCAAATTGCTAAGCTAATTTTGAAAGAAATACACGAAAGACTAACATTCTTAAATGATGTTGGTTTAGAATATTTAACATTAAACAGATCATCAGGTACTTTATCTGGTGGTGAAGCGCAACGTATAAGATTAGCAACGCAAATTGGTTCAAGGTTATCAGGTGTACTTTATGTTCTTGATGAGCCTTCTATAGGACTACACCAACGTGATAATGACCGATTAATTAATACTTTGAAATCTATGAGAGATATGGGCAACACTTTAATTGTTGTGGAACATGACGAAGATACGATGAAAGCAGCAGATTACCTAGTAGATATAGGGCCTAAAGCTGGTGTTCATGGCGGTGAAATAGTTGCGAGTGGTACACCAGAAGAAGTCATGGCTAATGAAGATTCTTTAACTGGTCAATATTTAAGTGGTAAAGAAAAAGTTGTCGTGCCGGCTAAGAGAAGAAAAATAACGAAACGCAAAATTTCTGTAAAAGGTGCAACGAGTAACAATTTGAAGAATGTAGATGTAGATTTTCCATTATCAGTATTGACTTGTGTAACGGGTGTTTCTGGTTCCGGCAAAAGTTCATTAGTTAACGAAGTATTATACAAAGGACTTCAAAAACAACTTTATAATACAAAAACAAGACCTGGTGCACACAAATCTATTAAAGGTGTTAATGAAATAGAAAAAATTATTGATATAGATCAATCACCAATAGGTAGAACACCAAGATCTAACCCGGCGACATATACAGGTGTATTCGATGATATTCGCGATGTATTTAGTCAAACGAATGAAGCTAAAGTAAGAGGTTATCAAAAAGGTAGATTTAGTTTTAACGTTAAAGGTGGCCGTTGTGAAGCATGTAAAGGCGATGGAATTATCAAAATTGAAATGCATTTCTTACCTGATGTATACGTACCATGTGAAGTTTGTGATGGAAAAAGGTATAATAGAGAAACGTTAGAAGTAACATATAAAGGAAAAAATATTTCTGACGTATTAGAAATGACTGTAGAAGATGCGTATCATTTCTTTGAAAGCTTGCCAAAGATAAATAGAAAGCTTAAAACACTTGTTGATGTTGGCCTAGGTTATATTAAACTCGGTCAACCTGCTACAACTTTATCCGGTGGTGAAGCTCAACGTGTGAAGCTGGCATCTGAACTGCACAGACGTTCTAACGGTAAGTCGTTATATATTCTTGACGAACCAACAACTGGTTTACACGTTGATGATATAAAACGCTTGCTAAGTGTATTAAACAGACTTGTAGAAAATGGTGACTCTGTCATTATTATAGAACATAATTTAGATGTCATTAAAACAGCAGACTATATCGTTGATTTAGGTCCAGAAGGTGGAGATGGCGGTGGAGAAATCATCGCAACAGGAACACCAGAAGATATAGTAGAAGTAGATGCATCATATACTGGTAAATATTTAAAGCCGATCTTAGAAAGAGATCGAGCATAAAACGGGAGGCGAAAGTATGAACGAAGTACAGTTAAAGATTTTAGAATTAATCGAGAAAGACCATATTAATGTAGATGAAGCGGTGAAACTATTAGAAGCTACTTCAAATAATGGTCAAAAATCAACAGCATTCACAAGTAAATCTAGAGAAAATGTAGAAACATTATTTGAAGATTTATTTGAAAAAGTAAAATCAACAGCTAAAAACGGTAAAACTGAATTTGATAAACAATTTCAAAATAGAGAAAACAGCGATGTGGATCCAGTACAACAATTAGACGAATCATTAAGAACAATTATCCGTTCATTTAACAAAGGGAACAACGAGAATAACGATAATAATAACAACGATCAAAATAATAATTTATAAGTAGCTTAGAAAGTTACGTTTGGGAGCGGGACAGAAATCTCAGTTTAATAAAAAGATTTCGTAGTCCCACCTAGTCAGCTACTGCCTTTATAATGAGAGACTGAGACATGTATTTATGTCCTAGTCTCTTTTTTATTAGAAATAATATAAATTCTGGTCATATAGAAATTTACGAGTCTCTAAAGTTGCTAGAGAAGTGTCACGTGCAACATTTCTATATTTAAAGTCAAATAATTTAAAATAACGAACTTTAATCTTCTAGTTTTTGCTTTATTGTCACTTTTCGTATATTTATAATGATTGCAGTTATCACTAAAGTTCATTAGAATTAACATATATTAACCTAGAGGTGAACCTATGATTACGAGTAGTAAATTAATAGAACAATTTAACATGGAAGTCATTGCTGGTAAGGCTGGACTCCATCGCAAAGTAACTGAAACTGATTTATCAAGACCTGGGCTCGAGATGGCAGGGTATTTTTCACATTATTCTTCAGACAGAATTCAAGTATTAGGTACGACAGAATTATCATTTTATAATTTGTTGCCGGATGAAGAAAAAGAAGGACGCATGGCTAAATTATGTAGACCGGAAACACCAGCTATTATTATAACGCGTGGACTAGAAGCGCCTGAAGAATTAAAAGAAAGCTGTAATAGAGAGAATACGCCACTACTTATCAGCGAATCATCAACTACAAAATTGATGGGACAAGTGACAAGCTATTTAGAAAGAGAATTAGCGCCTGAAACTTCGTTGCACGGTGTACTTGTTGACGTTTATGGTGTTGGTGTTCTTATTACTGGCGATAGTGGTGTTGGTAAGAGTGAAACAGCATTAGAACTTGTAAAAAGAGGTCATCGTCTTGTAGCGGATGATAACGTAGAGATAAAAGAAATTAATAAGAATGAATTAATCGGTAAAGCACCGAAAATCATTGAACATTTATTAGAAATAAGAGGTTTAGGTATCATTAACGTAATGACATTATTTGGAGCCGGTTCGATTTTGATGGAAAAACGTATTAAATTAAATATCAATTTAGAGACATGGCACAAAGAAAAAATTTATGATCGTGTAGGATTAAATGAAGAAACATTAAAAATACTCGATTCTAAAATTACTAAGAAAACAATACCTGTTCGACCTGGTAGAAACTTAGCTGTCATTATTGAAGTGGCAGCGATGAACTATCGTCTAAACAATATGGGTATTAATACGGCAGAAGAATTTAATAATCGTCTAAATGCTGAAATATTAAAAAACGCTAGTAAGGAGAAAGAATGATGGAAGTGCTAGGGATAGATCCAGTCGCAATTCAATTAGGACCACTTTCAATTAGGTGGTATGGAATCATAATCGCATCTGGTATATTAATTGGTTATCTTATGGCACAAAGCACGGCTAAAAAGGTAGGAATTAAAGAAGAAACGTTAATTGATTTAATCATTTGGTGTGTGGTTATGGCCATCATTTGTGCGAGAATATATTATGTTGCATTTGAATGGGAATATTATAGTCAACACTTAGCAGAGATACCTTTAATTATGAACGGTGGAATTGCTATACACGGTGGATTAATTGGTGCATTTTTAACTGGGGCAATATTATGTCGAGTGAAAAACTTATCCTTCTTCCAAATGGTCGATATTGTGGCGCCAGGTATTATTTTAGCGCAAGCCATTGGGAGATGGGGTAATTTTATCAATCAAGAAGCACACGGTGGACCTGTTTCAAGAAGCTTCTTGGAAAACATACATATACCTGATTTTATCATTAACCAAATGCAAATTGACGGTGTATTTTATCAACCGACATTCCTGTATGAATCGATATGGAATATCATTGGATTTATTATTTTATTATTAATAAGACCACATTTAAAAATTGGCGAAACATTCTTTGCATATTTAATTTATTACTCTATTGGTCGATACTTTATAGAAGGATTAAGAACAGATAGTTTAATGCTTACTGAATATTTAAGAATTGCTCAAGTAATATCTATTGTCATTATTATTGCATCAATCATCTTTATATTATATAGAAGGATACGTTATGATTTACCTAAATTCAGAGAAGTTAAAGGTTATTACCATAACTCGAATTGAAAGAAGTGTTAATTTTGAGAGCATTAAAAATAAAGAAAGTTTCTGGTGCGAATCCATTATGGAAAATGTATCAAACAATACGTTTTATAAAAGTATGTAAAAATGTTATTATCATTGAAATTAGTAGATATTTACCAAGTCTTAAATGGAAACATTGGTTATATCGAAAAGCTTTAAAAATGAAAGTAGGAAGGGAAACTGCTTTTGCATTTAAAGCAACGCCAGATATTTTATACCCGGAACTTATTACACTAGGTAGTAACTGTGTAATAGGATATAATGCGACAATATTATGCCACGAGTATTTAGTAGAAGAATATAGGGTTGGTCGCGTTAACATTGGAGATAATGTGTTAATCGGAGCAAATGCGACGATTTTAGCTGGCGTTAACATTGGAAATAATGCTATTGTAGCTAGCGGAACTATCGTTTCGAAAGATGTTCCTGAGGATATGATGGCATTTGGCAATCCAATGCAACTTAAGAAGAGGCGGTGAATAAATCATTGGGAGACAATTCGAATATTATACATGTTAGGTTTGATAAAGACTTCTATTACCATAAGGCTATGGAAAAAATGAGAGAACAAGATTATATATATGCTGAGTCTTTATTTAAAAAAGCACTTGAACTATCGCCTGATGATTTTGTTATTATTCCGCCATACGCTGAATGTCTTGTAGAGCTTAATCAAAATACAAAAGCTGAAGAACTAATGTATGATCAAATAGCTAAGGGCAATTTTGTAACAGATTATTATTTTTATTTAAGTCAGATGTTCATAAAATCAAATGAACCGAACAAGGCATTTTTATTCGGTTTAAGGTATGTAACAGAGGAAGATGACCAAGATTATTTTGATGAAATGATACAAATGTTCGAAGTGAAATATGATGATCAAACAGTAGTTGAAGAAGAAGCAGAAAGATTTGTAATTCAGCATATCTTTCAATATTTATTTGGTAATGGTCGTTTAGATGAAGCATATCACTACCTTGAACGACAGCGTTTAACTATGCAAGAAGATGTGCATATCATGAATTTAAAAGCGATGGCGTTGCTGTATAACAGTAAATATGAAGAAGCAGAAGCATTATTACAAACAATCTTAGATGAGGACCCCTCAGATATTTATGCACTTTGCCATATGACATTACTCTTATATAACACTGAACAAATGGATAGATTTAACCATTATTTAAAACAATTAAGTAAGCTACATCCTATTAATGACGAAGAGTCATTTAAATTGGGTGTAGTGTTAAGTTATTTAGGTAAGCATAAATCTTCAAACCAATTGTTAGTGCCACTTTTAAAGAAACCTCAGGCGAGTACACCACAATTACATCATGCCTTAAGTTATAATTTTTATCATTTAGGTTATTTGGAAGAGGCTAAACGTCATTGGCTAAAGTTTGAAGGTAGTGTACAATACCATAGTCAATTACCTCCATGGAAAATTGACGACCTTAAAGATATGCTAGATAAGCAAGTGTTACCTTTATTAAAAGATGAAGATTATAGATATCGTTTATATGGAATATTCTTATTGGGGCATATGAAGAATAAAGAATTAGTCATGTCCCATGAAACTTGGGAAGTTTTAGAGAATTTACCTGATTATGAACGACTATATATTACGTATATCTTTCAAGATTTACATCTTAATAAACTAGGTTTTATTGATGAAGGTATGAGATTAATAGAACAATCTGAATATCAACATTATGGTAAAGAATTATTCGTGTCATGGATAGAACATGCTGAAATGTTGATTGCAGAACATGAAAATATTGAAGAAGCAACACACTATGTTGCCGCGTCGATTTATATTTATTTAAAGACATTAAATAAAAAAATAACTAAAAAAGAGATACAAAATTCATTTAACATAACAGCTTATCGCTTAAATAAAGCGATAAAAGCATTAGTGAGCATATAAGTTTGCTTATGTGAATGATTGTTGTACAATTCTACTGAATTAATAAGAGGAGGCAGTTTATAAATGACTACACAAGTAGATTATGATGTAATTATTGTTGGGGCAGGTCCAGCTGGTATGACAGCAGCAGTATATGCTTCAAGAGCTAATTTATCAACTGTGATGATAGAACGTGGTATGCCAGGTGGACAAATGGCAAATACAGAAGATGTAGAGAACTTCCCTGGTTTTGATTTAATAACTGGACCAGATTTATCAACTAAAATGTTTACACACGCGCAAAAATTTGGTGCTAAATATGAATATGGTGATATAAAAGATATAGAAGATAAAGGTCATTATAAAGTTGTTAACATGGGAGATAAAACACTAACTGCACATGCAATTATCATTGCGACAGGTGCAGAATATAAGAAAATTGGTGTGCCTGGTGAACAAGAATTAGGTGGCCGTGGTGTAAGTTACTGTGCAGTTTGTGATGGTGCATTCTTTAAAGGTAAAAATATTTACGTTATTGGTGGAGGAGATTCTGCTGTAGAAGAAGGCATGTTCTTAACTAAATTTGCAGACAAAGTAACAGTTGTACACAGAAGAGATGAATTAAGAGCTCAAAAAATCATTCAAAATCGTGCATTTAAAAATGAAAAAATGGACTTCATTTGGAATTCAACATTGAAATCTATTAATGAAAAAGATGGAAAAGTTGGTTCAGTAACATTAGTATCAACTGAAGACGGTTCTGAAGTAGAACATGAAGCTGATGGTGTATTTATTTACATCGGTATGAAACCATTAACTAAACCATTTGAATCATTAGGTATTTTAAATGAAAATGGCTATATTGAAACAAATGATGATATGGAAACGAACGTACCTGGTGTATACGCTGCAGGAGATGTACGTGAAAAAACATTACGTCAAATCGTTACAGCAACAGGTGATGGTAGTATAGCAGCTCAAAATGCTCAAGCTTATATTGAAACACTAGAAGACGAAGAACAATTAATTTAATGAAATTTATAAACAGTCCGGGACATATATAAATGTCTCGGACTGTTTCATTACATAGGGAGTAGCTGACTGGACTGAAAATGAGCTTAGAACAATTTTTTATCATAGTAATCCTAGTTGGGACGGGACTACAAAATTTTTAAAAAAATATAATTTCTGTTCCGCTCTTTTAATAAATATCGATAGCTTCATATATTTAATGTATTTTATGATGTTATGATGTAATATAAAGGTATATTTGATAGTCAAAGGAGAATAGTTATGAAACTTGTCGACAAGAGCAATGTGAAGAATGAATTAATAGTCGTTACAGGTATGTCTGGTGCAGGTAAATCAGTAGCATTACAGGCGTTAGAAGATTTAGGATATTTTTGCGTAGATAACTTACCACCAATCCTATTACAAAAATTCGTAGATTTGATGGATCAAGGTAATCCTTCCTTATCAAAAGTAGCAATCGGAATTGATTTAAGAGGAAGAGATTTTTTTAATAACTTAAGAGAAGAATTAGATTATATACAAAGTGAAAAAAAGGTTATTGTGGATATACTATTTTTAGAAGCTAACGATAAAAGGTTAATTTCAAGATATAAAGAAACGAGAAGAACACATCCACTTAGTGAAAAAGGAAGCTTGTTAGCAGCTATTGAGCAAGAAAGAGTGTTGCTAAGTGACATTAAAGGTATTAGTAATTTTGTGATTGATACTACAGAAATGAAACCAAAATCATTAAAACAAGAATTAATTGAAACTTTCGAAAAAGATCCTTCTTCAACATTCGAAGTAAGGGTGTTGAGCTTTGGTTTTAAACATGGTATGCCTATAGATGCAGATATTGTATTTGATGTAAGATTTTTACCTAATCCATATTATGTAGACGAATTAAGGCCATTAACTGGGTTAGACGATGAAGTATACCAATATGTAATGAAATGGAAAGAGACTTCGACTTTTTATAAGAAGTTTAGTGATTTAATGATGTTTATGTTACCAGGATATAAAAAAGAAGGTAAATCACAATTAACAATTGCAATTGGTTGTACAGGTGGTCAACACCGCTCTGTAGCACTTGCTAAAAGACTAGGTGAAGATATTAAAGATAATTTTGATTATGTTGTGTATACGTCACATCGCGATGCACATATCGAAAGTAGAATAAAAAATGAAAAAAATTAAAGTTGTCCTAATTGGAGGCGGAACAGGTCTTTCAGTATTAGCAAGAGGACTGAAAGATTATCCAATTGATATAACTGCCATTGTTACAGTTGCTGATGACGGTGGTAGTACAGGTAAAATCCGTGATGTGATGGATATACCTGCACCTGGTGATATTAGAAATGTGTTAGCAGCATTAAGTGATACAGAACCAATGCTTGAAAAATTATTCCAATATCGTTTTGAAGAGGAAAAATTGGGTGGTCATTCAATAGGAAATCTATTATTAGCAGCAATGACTAACATAACGGATGATTTCGGACATGCCGTAAAAGAATTAAGTAAAATTTTAAATATTAAAGGACAAGTTATACCATCTACAACTAAAAGTATTGTGCTTAATGCGGTTATGTCTGATGGAGAAGTTGTTGTCGGTGAATCGAATATACCTAAAAAATCTAAAAAGATAGAAGAAGTATATTTAACACCTGAAGACATTGAACCAATGCCTGAAGCAATACAAGCAATAGAAGAAGCAGACTTAATTGTTATGGGACCTGGTTCGTTGTATACCAGCATTTTACCAAATTTAATATTAAACAAGATGAGAGACGCGATTATTAATACGGAAGCTGAAAGATTATATGTATGTAATCTTATGACACAAAAAGGTGAAACAACTGGATATAGCGTGAGTGATCATGTTAAAGCAATTCACGATCACGTAGGAGCGTCGTTTATAGATTTTGTAATTTGTCAGAATGAACGTTTTAATAAAGAAATTTTATTGAGATATGAAGAAGAAGATGCAAAACAAGTAGATTTTGATCATGACAAATTAAAAGAGATGGGCGTTCAATGTATTCATGATAAAAACCTTGTGAGTATTACACCACATCAATATATTAGGCATAATAATAAAGTGCTTGCACGTATTATATATGAAGTTGTTCTTCAAGAAATTAGTACGATTCAATACAAAAAAGATAAATAAATTAGAGAAGCATAGTAATAATATTTATAATGTTATTACTATGCTTCTTTTAAAAATTGAAGTAGAATAAAAGTGTATTTGTAAGGGGTTACAAAATGGGGTGGTAGTTATGAAACGAGTACAAATTTTGATGGTACTTATTGGATGTATTTTATTGGATGTATTTTATTGTTAACAGGGTTAGTTGTTCATCAATCTTTAGGGGTTATCTTTTTAATTATAGGCGTGACTATGATTTTGTTTGGTATTATCAAAGAAACAGCAAAAAAATAAAACTTAAGATGAATAACTTGATACGCCCGGCTGTTCCATGTAATATATAGTAGAAATGAAACGTATGATATGTCTTTCGGCATATCATTATTTTTATGTGTATAAATAAGAAAGGGTGATCTGCTGTGAGCTTTGCTTCAGAAATGAAAAATGAATTAACGCGAATAGAAGTTGACGATGATTGTGCAAAAGCAGAACTTTCAGCTTTGATTAGAATGAATGGAAACTTAAGCATTTCTAATCAACAATTTGTTATAAATGTTCAAACAGAAAACGCAGCCATAGCACGACGTATATTTTCACTAATAAAAAAATGCTTCGGTGTAGAAGTTGAATTATTAGTAAGAAAGAAAATGAAACTCAAGAAAAACAATATATATATTAGTAGAATTAAAGTTAAAGCAAAAGAAATACTAGATGAACTTGGTATACTGCAAGACGGTATGTTTAAACAAGAAATTGATAAAAGTATTTTAAAAAATGATATTTGTAAAAGAAGCTATTTGCGAGGTGCATTTTTAGCGGGCGGGTCAGTAAACAACCCGGAAACTTCATCATATCATTTAGAAATATTTTCATTATATGAGGAGCATTCAGCAGATTTAACAGCTTTAATGAATCAGTATGAATTAAATTCTAAACAGTTAGAGCGTAAAAAAGGTTACATTAGTTATTTAAAAGAAGCAGAAAAAATCTCGGATTTCTTAAGTTTAATAGGCGGGTATCAAGCGTTGCTTAAATTTGAAGATGTTCGAATTATTAGAGATATGCGTAATTCAGTGAATAGACTTGTAAATTGTGAAACAGCAAATTTAAATAAAACCGTAAGTGCAGCGATGAAACAAGTAGAGAGTATTCAATTAATCGATAAAGAGATTGGAATAGACAATTTACCGGATCGTTTAAGAGAAGTGGCAAGATTAAGGATTGATAACCAAGATGTTTCTATTAAAGAACTTGGAGAAATGGTAAGTACAGGTAAAATTTCTAAATCAGGTATTAATCATAGGTTACGTAAATTAAATGAAATGGCAGATAAAATAAGAAGCGGCGAAACAATTAATTAAGTATATAATAAAAACGCCTTTCCAAAATAAATTGGAAAGGCGTTTTTTTATTAAAAAATTATTTTATATCTTCAGGATGCATAACATCGTCGATTAAACCATAATCTTTAGCTTCATCAGCTGTTAAGAAGTTATCACGGTCAGTATCTCTTTCAATTTTATCAATTGGTTGACCTGTTCTTTCAGATAAGATGTTGTTTAATTTTTCACGTGTGCGTAAGATATGACGAGCAGCGATTTCAATTTCAGTTGCTTGTCCTTGTGCACCACCAAGTGGTTGGTGAATCATTACTTCACTGTTAGGTAGAGCAAAACGTTTACCTTTTGCACCAGCTGCTAATAGGAATGATCCCATTGAAGCTGCCATACCTATACAAATAGTTTGTACGTCTGGTTTGATGTGTTGGATTGTATCATAGATAGCAAAGCCAGCTGTTACACTACCACCAGGTGAGTTAATGTAAAGATATATGTCTTTTTCAGAGTCTTGAGCTTGTAAGAATAATAATTGTGATACGATTGAGTTCGCTACGTTATCGTCGATAGCAGAACCTAACATAATAATGCGGTCTTTCAATAAACGTGAGTAAATATCATAAGCGCGTTCACCGCGGTTTGTTGTTTCTATAACTGTTGGTATTAAATTCATCAGTTAATCCTCCTTTGAATATGTTAATGACCATATCATACAACACAAAGTCAAACATGGTCAAAATATATGACCTACTGATGAATATTATAACTTAAATAGCTGATTTATACACAGGAAATTTGCGACAATTATTGTCAATGGTTGCATAAATGATATAATAGTTTCCGTAATCAATAAGCTGAGTGCAATGTATAAGCGTGACATCCATATTAAAATATTCGCATCTTTTTTTAATAATGTTTTCTGCTTGGCTGTAAGTCATTATAATCACTCCCTATAATTGATAACTTTATTATATAATGAAGATGTTAAGGCATTATAAATAAACAATTAAGAATTAACTCTCCGTAGTGTAATGGATAACACGCAAGATTCCGGTTCTTGAAATGGGCGTTCAATTCGTCCCGGGGAGGCTATTTTAACTAAAGGATGAGAACATGAACATTAAATTTTACATCGGACGAAATTGTGGTTTGTGTGAAGATGCGAAATATCAACTAGAATTTTTCAAAGAAACTTTTGAAAAGCCTGTTAATATTGAAACAATACATATAGAAGATAATGATTATTTATTGAATGAATACATGCTTAGAATTCCAATTGTCATGTATCAAGATAAAATACTTCAAGAAGGAAATATTGATTTCGTAACATTATTAGAAGAAGTAGAAAATTTAAGCTAAATCAAATTGCTTTTACTTGCAATCAGTTTGCAGTGGGTGTATTATAATAACTGTAAACAGATATTATTTTTTTGACCCACATGGGACGAAAAATGTCTAACCCAGGTTAGAAATTGCCCATCTGTTAATTTGTGAGGAGGGACATGTTTATGGAAGATTTGTTAAAGATACAACATAGACTTGTGCCTGACCTAATTGACAAGATGTATCGACGTTTTAATATTTTATCAACGATTGAGAAGAAGCAACCTATTGGCAGAAGAACATTAAGTGATGTTATGAATATTACTGAACGGGTATTGAGAACAGAGATAGAAATTTTAAAACAGCAAGATTTAATCCGCGTTCAATCTACAGGTATGAAACTAACTGAGACTGGCGAGCACACGTTAGCATCGTTATCTCATTACCTCACATTATATTCAAGTTTCAATCACTTAGAAGATGAGATTTTCAATCAATATGGCGTTAAAGTTCATATCGTAAGAGGAAACTCTGATAAAGATGAAACAGTTAAGGCGGAGATGGGAAATGTAACGGGAGAATTACTTGAACAGTCTTTATATGATAAAGCATCTGTTTCAGTAACTGGTGGATCGACGATGGCTAAAGTTAGTGAGTCATTACATCCATTAGATAAAGACATTTTGTTCACACCAGCTCGTGGCGGCTTGGGAGAAAATGTAGTATTTCAAGCTAATACGATTTGTGCAAGCATGGCAAATAGAACTGGTGGGTCGTATAAGGTCTTGTATGTTCCAGACCAAGTAAGCGAAAGTTCATATGAGACTTTGCTGAAAGAACCAGCTGTTATAGAGGTTCTGGATGCAATTCGTCGCTCGGATTTTATTATTCACGGGATTGGTGATGCGCTGAAAATGGCTGAAAGAAGAAAGTCTTCAGATGAAGTCTTAAGTCAATTGAAACATCATCATGCAGTCGGAGAAGCTTTTGGTTATTATTTTAATGCCAAAGGCGAGGTCGTACATCGTGTCAAAACGATTGGCTTGCAACTAGAAGATTTAGCGACAAAAACAAATATTTTTGCAGTAGCGGGCGGTGCATCGAAAGCAGATGCGATTAAAGCATATCTTGAAATTGCACCGAAGAATACCATTTTGGTAACTGATGAAAGTGCTGCAAAAGCAATAATCAATGCGGAATAAAAGGTTAATAGCCTTTTTCAAATAACAAATTTAAAGGAGGCCATCATAATGGCAACTAAAGTAGCAATTAATGGATTTGGTAGAATAGGTCGTTTAGCATTTAGAAGATTACAAGAAGTAGAAAATATCGAAGTAGTAGCAATCAACGATTTAACAGATGACGCTATGTTAGCTCATTTATTAAAATACGATTCTACACAAGGTCGTTTCAAAGATGAAGTAGAAGTAATTGAAGGCGGATTCCGTGTAAACGGTAAAGAAATCAAAACTTTCGAAAATCCTAACCCTAAAGAATTACCTTGGGGAGACTTAGACATCGATGTAGTATTAGAATGTACTGGTTTCTTCGCTGATAAAGAAAAAGCTCATGCTCACATCGACGCAGGTGCTAAAAAAGTATTAATTTCAGCTCCAGCTTCAGGCGACTTGAAAACAATCGTATACAATGTTAACCATGATGAATTAGACGGTTCAGAAGAAATCGTATCTGGTGCATCTTGTACTACTAACTGTTTAGCTCCAATGGCTAAAGTATTAAATGATGAATTCGGTATCGTTGAAGGATTAATGATGACAATTCATGCTTATACTGGTGACCAAAATACACTAGATGCTCCACATGCTAAAGGTGACTTCCGTCGTGCTCGTGCAGCAGCTGAAAACATCGTACCTAACTCAACTGGTGCAGCTAAAGCAATTGGCTTAGTTATCCCAGAATTAAAAGGTAAATTAGATGGATCAGCTCAACGTGTTCCAGTAGCAACTGGTTCAGTAACTGAATTAACAGCAGTATTAGATAAAGAAGTATCTATAGAAGAAATCAACGAAGCAATGAAAAATGCTACAAATGATTCATTCGGATACACTGAAGACGAAATCGTTTCTTCTGATGTTATTGGCATCACTTACGGTTCATTATTCGACGCAACTCAAACTCGTGTAATGACAGTTGGAGACCGTCAATTAGTTAAAACTGTTGCTTGGTATGACAACGAAATGTCTTACACTTCACAATTAGTTCGTACTTTAGAATATTTAGCTGCAGAAGCTAACAAATAATTTAATTAAATGAACTAAATAGGTTATGCTTATGAGTAAGCGGGGAGCACAACGCTTCTCCGCTTATTTTTAATCGTTAAGCATTTTCTATTATTCAGAGGAGGAAGACTAGTCATGGCAAAAAAGAATGTTAAAGATATTGACTTAAAAGGTAAAAAGGTACTTGTAAGAGCAGATTTTAATGTACCAATGAAAGACGGAGCAATTACAAATGACAACAGAATCGTTCAAGCGCTTCCTACTATAAAATATATTGCCGAACAAGGCGGTAAAGTTATTTTATTCTCACATTTAGGTAAAGTGAAAACAGAAGAAGATAAAAAAGAATTATCACTTAAACCAGTAGCAGAACGCTTAAGCGAATTATTAAATGAAAAAGTAACATTTGTTCCTGAAACTCGTGGCGAAAAACTAGAAAATGCTATCAATGATTTATCTGAAGGCGGCGTGTTATTATTTGAAAACACACGTTTCGAAGATGTAGATGGCAAGAAAGAATCTAAAAATGATCCTGAATTAGGTAAGTACTGGGCTTCTTTAGGTGATGTATTTATTAATGATGCATTTGGTACAGCACACCGTGAACATGCATCTAACGTTGGCATCGCATCTAATGTTGAAACAGCATCAGGATTCTTAATGGATAAAGAAATTAAATTTATCGGTGGCGTTGTAAATAACCCAGAACGTCCTTTAGTAGCTATTTTAGGTGGTGCTAAAGTTTCAGATAAGATTGGCGTAATTGAAAACTTATTAAATATCGCTGATAAAGTTATTATCGGTGGTGGAATGGCATATACATTCTTTAAAGCACAAGGTAAAGAAATTGGATTATCATTATTAGAAGAAGATAAAATTGATTTTGCTAAAGAATTACTAAATCGTGCAGGAGATAAAATTATCCTTCCAGTAGATTGTAAAGTAGCAAAAGAATTTTCAAATGATGCAAAAATCACTGAAGTTTCTATAGATGAAATCCCATCTGATCAAGAAGCAATGGATATTGGTCCTAAGACAGTAGAATTATTTACTGAAGCTCTAGAAGGGGCTAACACTGTTGTTTGGAACGGTCCAATGGGCGTATTTGAATTCAATAACTTTGCTAAAGGTACAATCGGTGTATGTGAAGCTATCGCAAACTTAAAAGATGCAACTACTATTATCGGTGGCGGAGATTCTGCTGCAGCGGCAATGGACTTAGGATTTGCTGATGACTTTTCACACATTTCAACTGGTGGCGGTGCTTCACTAGAATATCTAGAAGGCAAAGAATTACCAGGTATCGAAGCTATTTCAGAAAAATAATTATAAAAGGAGTTAATATATCATGAGAAAACCAATTATCGCAGGTAACTGGAAAATGAACAAAACAGTTCAAGAAGCAAAAGACTTTGTTAATGAACTTCCAGCTTTACCTGATACAAACGAAGTTGATTCAGTAATTTGTGCACCAACTTTACAATTAGATGCACTTGTTAATTTAACAAAAGAAGGCGTAGCAGAAGGATTACAAATCGGTGCTCAAAATGCTCACTTTGAAGACAGTGGTGCGTTCACTGGTGAAACTTCTCCAGCAGCATTAGAAGATTTAGGCGTAAAATATGTTGTCCTTGGACACTCTGAACGTCGTGAATACTTTGGTGAAACAGATGAAGATGTTAACAAAAAAGCATTAGCTGTATTTTCTCATAATATGACACCAATTATTTGTGTAGGTGAAACTTTAGATGAAAGAGAAGCAGACAAAGCTGAATCAGTAGTAGGCGACCAAGTTGAAGCTGCTCTTAAAGGATTCACTGAAGAACAAGTTAAATCAACAGTTATAGCTTATGAACCTATCTGGGCTATTGGTACTGGTAAATCTTCAACTTCAGAAGATGCTAACCAAATGTGTGCACATGTTCGTAAAGTTGTAGCAAATGCATACTCACAAGAAGCAGCAGATGCACTTCGTGTTCAATATGGTGGTAGTGTTAAACCTGAAAACATTAAAGAATATATGGCTCAATCAGATATCGATGGCGCATTAGTTGGCGGCGCTTCATTAAAAGTTGATTCATTTGTAGCACTATTAGAAGGTGCAAAGTAATGGCTAAACAACCAACAGCACTTATCATACTTGATGGATTTGCAAACCGTGAAGAAGAACATGGTAATGCGGTTAAACAAGCCAACAAACCAAACTTTGATAGATATTACAATAAATATCCACATAACGAATTATCAGCTTGTGGTCTAGATGTTGGACTACCAGAAGGTCAAATGGGTAACTCTGAAGTAGGTCACTTAAATATTGGTGCCGGCAGAGTTGTTTACCAGAGTTTAACTCGTATTAATAAGTCTATAGAAGACGGCGATTTCTTTGAAATTGAAGCATTAAAAGAAGCAATGCAACATGTCGTAAAAAATGATTCAACATTACATTTAATGGGATTATTATCAGACGGTGGTGTTCACAGTCACTACAAACATCTATTTGCTTTACTAGAATTAGCTAAAAAGCAAGGTGTTAAAAAAGTTTATGTTCATGGATTCTTAGACGGTCGTGATGTTGATCAAAAATCAGCTATCAGATATATCGAAGAAACTGAAAATAAATTCGAAGAAATAGGCATTGGACAATTTGCTTCTATTTCTGGTCGTTACTATGCAATGGACAGAGATAATCGTTGGGATCGTGAAGAAAAAGCATATAATGCAATGTCTAATGGTGAAGGTCCTGTTTACCCAACAGCTGTTGAAGGTGTTGAGGCAAACTATAAAGATGGACTTACAGACGAATTTGTTGTGCCATTTATCGTGAAAGATGAAGAAAAAGGCGTTGAAAATAATGGCGTTAACAGTCATGACGCAATGATATTCTTCAACTTCCGTCCCGATAGAGCAGCACAATTAAGCCAAGTTTACACTAACGAGAAATTCGAAGGTTTCGAAATCAAACGTAAACTAGAAGATTTATATTTCGTAACGTTCACAAATTATAGTGATGATGTGTTTGCTGAAGTAGCTTTCAAACCAGTTGATATTAAAAATACAATCGGTGAAGTTGCTGAGAAGAACAATTTAAATCAATTACGAATTGCTGAAACTGAAAAATTCCCACATGTAACTTACTTTATGAGTGGTGGTTCACATGCTGAATTTAACGGTGAACGTCGTGTGCTAATTGACTCACCAAAAGTAGCAACATATGATTTAAAACCTGAAATGAGTGCTTACGAAGTTAAAGATGCTTTAATCGGTGAATTAGATAAAGGTGATTTAGATTTAATCATTTTAAACTTTGCTAACCCGGATATGGTTGGTCATAGTGGAATGCTTGAGCCAACTATTAAAGCTATCGAAGCAGTAGATGAATGTCTAGGTGAAGTAGTAGATAAAATATTATCTATGAATGGTACGGCAATTATAACAGCTGACCATGGTAACTCTGATGAAGTATTAACAGATACTGAATCACCAATGACTACACATACAACAAACCCTGTTCCTGTTATTGTAACTAAAGAAGGGGTAGAAGTAAGAAGTGATGGCAGACTAGCAGATTTAGCACCAACACTTATTGACTTACTAGGAGTAGAACAACCAGAAGATATGACTGGTGAATCATTAATTAAAAAATAATTAACTATTATGAAAAAGGAGTTTTAAATATGCCAATTATTACAGATATTTATGCACGCGAAGTATTAGATTCACGTGGTAACCCAACAGTAGAGGTAGAAGTATTAACAGAAAGTGGTGCTTTTGGTAGAGCATTAGTACCTTCAGGCGCTTCAACTGGTGAATATGAAGCAGTTGAATTACGTGACGGAGACAAAGATCGTTACTTAGGTAAAGGTGTACTTAAAGCAGTAGAAAATGTTAACGAAATTATTGCACCAGAAATTATCGAAGGTGAAATTTCAGTTTTAGAACAAGTATCAATCGATAAATTAATGATCGCTTTAGATGGTACGCCAAACAAAGGTAAATTAGGCGCAAATGCTATCCTTGGTGTTTCAATCGCAGTAGCTCATGCAGCTGCAGATTTCTTAGGACAACCTTTATACAAATATCTTGGTGGATTCAACGGTGTTCAATTACCAGTTCCAATGATGAACATTGTAAACGGTGGTTCACACTCTGACGCACCAATTGCTTTCCAAGAGTTCATGATTTTACCGGTAGGTGCAGAATCATTCAAAGAAGCATTACGTTGGGGAGCTGAAATCTTCCATAACTTAGCTAAAATCTTGAAATCTCGTGGTTTAAACACAGCAGTAGGCGACGAAGGTGGATTCGCTCCTGAATTCGAAGGTACTGAAGATGGCGTTGAAACTATCTTAGAAGCTATTAAAGCAGTTGGCTTAGAGCCAGGTAAAGATGTAGTTTTAGGATTTGACTGTGCAGCTTCAGAATTCTTCGAAAACGGCGTATATGACTATGCTAAATTCGAAGGTGAACACGGTGTTAAACGTTCAAGCGAAGAACAAGTTGATTTCTTAGAAGAGTTAGTTAACAAATATCCTATCATCACTATTGAAGACGGTATGGACGAAAACGACTGGGACGGATGGAAAATCCTTACTGACCGTATCGGAGACCGTGTTCAATTAGTAGGTGACGACTTATTCGTTACAAATACTGAAAAATTATCAGAAGGTATCGAAAAAGGTATCGGTAACTCAATCTTAATCAAAGTTAACCAAATCGGTACATTAACTGAAACATTCGAAGCTATCGAAATGGCTCAAAAAGCTGGTTACACTGCAGTTATTTCTCACCGTTCAGGAGAAACTGAAGATACTACAATTTCAGATATCGCAGTTGCTACTAATGCTGGTCAAATTAAAACTGGTTCATTATCTAGAACAGATCGTATTGCTAAATACAATCAATTATTACGTATCGAAGATGAATTATATGAAACTGGTAAATTTGAAGGTATAAAAGCTTTCTATAACTTATCTAAATAATTGTGCATTTAATATAAAATGATTCACAAAATATGAGACTAGTTTGAATATATCTATTCTCAAAATTAAACCATCGATTTGTTGGATTTCACATTATCTAACAGATTGGTGGTTTTTTTATATTAAAACAAACTGTTTTTACAGTAACGCTTTAACGCTTTAAATTAAATGTGTCATTATCATTCCATTACGTGTTAAAATGGGCTATAATATAGAGAATTATGTTTATAGGAGGATTTCACAGATGACGATTAATTTAAAAAGTGCAAAATCACCTTGGTCTAGTTTAGATGGTGTAGAAAAATTAAGTTTGCATCCAACAGATCAAGTATTTAATAAAGAAATTATTATACCAGGGAGTAAAAGTGTAACGAATCGTGCTTTTATTTTAGCAGGGTTTAGTAAAGGTACTTCAAAGTTATCTGGTTATCTTAAAAGTGATGATACTTATTGGTGCATGGAAACATTAAAGAAATTAGGAGCAACTTTCGAGTTTGAAGGAGATTCAATCAATATTACTGGTGTAGATACGGAAAGTCTTCCAGAAGAACAAACAGTATTCATTGGTTCAGCAGGCACGACTGCTCGATTTTTACCTGGCATTTTAGGGACACAAGATAAAAGTGAAATTACTATCACTTCTACGGAACAATTAGCTGGTAGACCACATAAAACTTTACATGATGCACTTATCCAATTAGGGGTAGAAGTCTCTTATATTGAAGAAGAAGGCCAACTTCCAGTCAAAATTAAAGGGACACCTGAAACTGGTGGTAAAGTCATGATAGCAGGCGATAAATCTAGTCAGTTTATTAGTGGATTATTACTTGCTGCACCATTGTTTAATCAACCAACAGAAATTGAATTAACAACAGAGATAGTACAAAGTGCATACGTAGATATCACGATAGAATTAATGGAACAATTTGGGATAAGCGTAGAAGTCTCAGATGACTATAAACATATGAAGGTTGAAAAAGGTTCTTATCAAGCGACTAATTTACCTTTAGAAGCCGATTTATCAACTGCTTGTTATTTTATGGCTCTAGCAGCTCTGAAAAAATCGACAATTAAGATTAATCATTTGAACCTAAAAACCCATCAACCTGATTTAGAAGTTGTAGACATTTTAGAAAAAATGGGTGCTACTGTTAAAAAAGGTGAAGATTATGTCGTTATCACTGGTCCAGAACAGCTCAAAGGTAATTTAACAATCGATATGAATGCATGTTCAGACCAAGCACTTA
Source organism: Mammaliicoccus sp. A-M4 (assembly GCF_022386955.1). Taxonomy (NCBI): domain Bacteria; kingdom Bacillati; phylum Bacillota; class Bacilli; order Caryophanales; family Staphylococcaceae; genus Mammaliicoccus; species Mammaliicoccus sp. A-M4. The sequence continues at coordinate 12,375 of NZ_JAJNHH010000009.1, read as the reverse complement.
CAATCGGTACATTAGCAGCGTTTGCGGATGGTCCAATTACAATTACTGGTGTTGAACATATACGTAATCATGAGTGTAATAGAGTTGAAGCTTTAACTGAAAGCTTAACTAAGCTAGGGATTAACATACAAGAACATCAAGATGGATGGACGATTCAGCCAGGAGAGATTCAAAGTGCTACATTGGATACATTTGATGACCACCGAGTAGCTATGTCTCTTAGTTTAGTAGGCACAAAAGTAGATGGTATAACACTGCTTGACCCAGCATGTGTATCAAAGACTTGTCCAACGTACTTTGAAATGTTAAAATCTTTAGGCATGTCAATAGATTATGACTAATGAAAACTTGAGTGCATTTTGTAAATGTGCTATAATGCTACTGTTATAATAGACAGGAGGACCGAGTCCATGCATACATTTTTAATCGTCTTATTAATCATAGATTGTATTGCATTGATTACCGTTGTATTACTTCAAGAAGGTAAAAGTACCGGTTTATCAGGTGCAATTAGTGGTGGAGCAGAACAATTATTTGGTAAACAAAAGCAACGTGGAATAGATTTAGTTTTACACAGAACAACAATCATTCTAGCGATTTTATTTTTCTTAATTATGTTAGCAATAACTTACTTTAAAATGTAGTGGTCCGACGGGTAATGTCGGACTTTTTTATTTGTTTGCAAGTGAAAAAAAGATACAATAGAGTTAAATAGAGTAAAAGGATGGTCGATCATGAGAATTCAATTACCTAAACCTTTCTTCTTTGAAGAAGGTAAACGCGCAGTATTACTTTTGCATGGATTTACAGGTAATTCATCAGACGTTAGACAATTAGGACGTTTCTTACAGAAAAAAGGATATACATCATATGCTCCGCATTATGAAGGTCATGGAAGACCACCAGAAGAAATATTAGAATCAAGCCCATATGTATGGTTTAAAGATTGCTTAGATGCATATGATTTTCTTGTGGAAAAAGGGTATACTGAAATAGCAGTAGCTGGACTATCATTGGGTGGCGTTTTTAGCTTGAAATTAAGTTTAAATCGTGATGTGAAAGGTATAGTAACTATGTGTTCTCCTATGTACATTAAGACAGAAGGTACTATGTTTGAAGGTGTACTAGATTATGCAAGAGAATTTAAAAAATATGAAGGTAAATCAAGTGAACAAATTGAAGAAGAAATGAAACATTTTCATCCGACAGACACTTTAACTGAATTGCAAAATACTATTCAAGCAGTTAGAGATCAAGTTGATGAAGTATTTGATCCTTTATTTGTAGTACAAGGCAAGCTTGATCAAATGATAAATCCTGATTCTGCTAATATTATTTATAATTCATCTTCATCTGATGATAAATATATTAAGTGGTATGAAGAATCTGGTCATGTTATAACAATCGGACAAGAAAAAGAGAAAGTATTTGAAGACGTATATCAATTCTTAGAATCATTAGATTGGTCCGAATAAGACACAATATAAAAACAAGAAAGGAGGCCCGCTATGAATCTAAGAGAAGAAGTTGAACAAATCATAAATGAGAAAGACTACACGCCCATGACGGTAAGTGAATTTCAAGACGTAATGGGATTAAGTAACGCTGATTCATTTAAAGAATTAATAAAAGTTCTAGTTGATTTAGAACAAACGGGTCAACTAGAAAGAACAAAGACGGATAGATATAAAAAGAAAAGAGATAAATCAGATTTAGTTAAAGGGAAGCTTAGCCAACATAAAAAAGGTTTTGCATTCTTAAGACCTGAAGATGATACAATCGAAGATATTTTTATACCACCAAATCAAATTAATAAAGCGATGGACGGCGATGAAGTATTAGTAGAAGTCGTTCCATCACGTGGAGACCACAAAGGTAAAATTGAAGGAAGAGTTAAGGCTATTACGACACGTAATATTACGCAAGTAGTTGGTACTTATACTGAAGCTAAACACTTTGGTTTCGTATTGCCAGATGATAAACGTATTACACAAGACATTTTTATCCCAAAAGGTAAAAATTTAGGCGCTGTTGAAGGGCATAAAGTACTTGTAGAAATTACGGAATATGCAGATGGTACTCATAATCCTGAAGGTCACGTTAAAGCAATTTTAGGGCATAAAAATGACCCTGGTGTTGATATTCTATCTATTATTTACCAACATGGAATCAATATAGAGTTTCCGGATAGTGTAATAGAAGAAACTAAAAAAGTACCAGACAAAATTAAGCCAGAAGAAACTAAAAATAGACGTGATTTAAGAGATGAATTAACAATCACTATTGATGGTGCGGATGCTAAAGACTTAGATGACGCTGTATCTGTAAAAGCATTAGATAATGGATTAACAGAGTTAACAGTAAGTATCGCGGATGTAAGTTATTATGTAACTGAAAATAGTGAGTTAGATAAAGAAGCATATGATCGAGGCACTAGTGTGTATCTTGTAGATAGAGTTATTCCAATGATACCTCACAGACTAAGTAATGGTATTTGTTCATTAAATCCAAATGAAGACCGTCTTACTTTAAGCTGTAGAATGGAAATTGATCAACAAGGCGAAGTTGTTCGCCATGAGATTTTTGAAAGTGTCATTCATTCAGATTATAGAATGACTTACACTGATGTAAATAGCATCATTGAGAACAAAGACCCTGAAATTAGAGAGAAATTTGCTGAAATCACACCTATGCTTGATTTAGCTAACCAATTATCACAACAATTAATTGCTAAACGTAAAAAACGTGGTGAAATTGATTTTGATATTAAAGAAGCTCAAGTATTAGTTGATGAAGACGGTATTCCAACAGATATTCAAGTTAGAGAAAGAAATGACGCTGAAAGATTAATCGAAAGCTTTATGTTATCAGCTAACGAAACAATTGCAGAACATTTCAGTAAATTAGAATTACCATTCATTTATCGTGTACACGAAAATCCAAAAGAAGAACGTTTAAATCAATTCTTTGAATTTATTACGAACTTTGGTATTACAGTTAAAGGTACAAGCGAAGATATTCATCCATCTACACTACAAAAAATTGTGCAAGAAGTAGCTGGTGAAAAAGAAGAAATGGTAATTGCTACTTTAATGTTAAGAAGTATGCAACAAGCAAGATATAGTGAAGAAAACTTAGGTCACTTCGGTTTATCAGCTGATTATTATACACATTTCACTTCACCAATTAGAAGATACCCAGATTTAATAGTGCATAGACTCATTCGTAAATATTTAATCGATAAATCAATGAATGATAAACAAATTAGACATTGGGAAGAAGTATTACCTGAAATTGCAGATCATACATCTACACGTGAAAGAAGAGCGATAGATGCAGAACGTGATACAGATGATCTGAAGAAATCAGAGTATATGATTCAACATGTTGGAGAAGTTTATACTGGTATAATCAGTTCAGTAGCTAACTTCGGTATGTTTGTAGAATTAGAGAACACTATCGAAGGTATGGTACACATTTCTAACTTAACAGATGATTATTATAATTTTGATGAACGCAGTATGGCTATTATTGGTGAAAGACAAGCTAAAGTCTTTAGAATCGGTGATAAAGTAGAAGTCAAAGTTATAAATGTTAATGTTGATGAAAGAATGATTGATTTCCAAATCGTAGGTATGCCAATAGCTGAAAAGAATCGTGAAAAACTCGCAAGAGAAAAGACAATAAAAGCTAAAAAACGTGGACCATCAAAGGAAAACGATAAAAATAATAAGCATAAAAAAGGCAGAGCAAAAGGTAAACAAGGCGATAAAAACAATAAACCTTTTTATAAAGCAAAAGCCGTTAAAAAGAATGCAAGACGTAAGAAAAAATAGAAAGTAGGTGATGGATGTGCCAAAAGTACACAACAAACCTTTAGCACAAAATCGTAAAGCAAGCCATGATTATACAATAGAAGATACGGTTGAAGCGGGAATTGTATTACAAGGTACAGAAATCAAATCCATTCGCCGAGGTAGTGCAAACTTAAAAGATTCATATGCACGTGTATACAACGGAGAAATGTACGTTTACAATATGCATATTGCACCGTATGAAGAAGGTAACCGTTATAATCATGATCCATTAAGAAATCGAAAACTGCTCTTAAAAAGAAAAGAAATCGATAAATTATATGGTATCTCAAAAGAAAAAGGGTATTCATTAATACCGCTTAAACTATATATTAAACACGGTTACTGTAAAGTTCTTTTAGGGATAGCAAGAGGTAAACGAGATTATGATAAACGTCATGCGCTGAAAGAAAAAGAAGCAAAACGTGATGTAGAAAGAGCAATGAAGCATCGATATTAAGCAATTATATTGATTAATCAATAAAAAATTGTTATTATTAAATATACTTCTGCTAAAAGGAAGTATATTTCTTATTCAGGGGACGTTACGGATTCGACAGGGGTCCCCGAGCTTATGAAGCGTGTCGGAGGGTTGTCTCCGTCATCAACACAACAGTTATAATAACTGGCAAACAACAAAACTTAGCAGTAGCTGCGTAATAGCACTCTGCATCACCTAACAGCATCGCCTATGTGCTGTTAACGTGATTCAACTTAAGTAGGATACGCTCGTCACTGCCGTTTGAAGTCTGACGAGAAGAGATTAATCAAACTAGCGTTGTAATAGGGTGTCAGTCCCCTGATACAACGCGAAACAATAAAGACTAGACTACGCACGTAGAAACATTTGTATCAGGATCTCTGGACGCGGGTTCAACTCCCGCCGTCTCCACTACATAGCTCTCAACCATTGTGGTTGAGGGTTTTTATTTTGCATTAGTATAGTAAAGAAATATGGTAAAACTATTAGTATATTAAACCTTTAAAAGTAATCATTGGTTTAATATTAATTAGTAAAAAAGACCATAAAAAATAACCATCTCTAGCTTTGGTCGGCAAGATGGTTATATAAATTCAATTCCGGCTACCGTCTTTTTAACGGGCTCATAAGGGGCGATGCATGCATGTATGTGTATCGTCCTTTTTCTATATTTAAATTACCACAATTTACATATATTGTCTATTAAAATAATAGATGGGTTTCATAATGAAAGTATATTAGGGTCTAATGACTGGTACTTCAGTTGAAATAAAAAATTTAAAATTTGTGTAGATTCAAACTAATATATGCGTTTTTTGTAAATAGACAAATTTTGGTAATGAAGATAAAATATTAATGTGAGCAAGTTGGATAGATGGTGGCTAATCTCTTTAAATAAGGGGTGATGCCTATGAAATATGGTTCGACTCCTAGAAAGGTGTAACATTGACTGATTATGAATTACTGATGATTGTCATGTCAATCATTGGTTTAGTATTAATTAGTAAAAAGGACCATAAAAAATAACCATCTCTAACTTTGACCGGTTTTGATGGTTATTCAATAATTTATTAAAACGAGGCCACCGTCTTTTTAACGGGCTCACAAGGGCGATGCATATATGTGCATCGTCCTTTTTCTATATTTAAATTACCACATTTTACATATATTGTCTATATATTTTGTTACTTATTAGCCTAGTGATAACTATCAACTTATTCAATAATTGTCTTACTATCACGATTATTAAAACATTCTCTTATTTGTTTTTCGGTAATTCTCTTAGTTGATAGTTTTGGTAATTGATCAATATCAAAATATTGTACCGAACTTGTTTCTATACTTGTTGTTAGGTTTCCACTTAATCTTTTACAATAATAAACTAACTTATAATAGTGTGCTAATGAATTTTCTGGATTAGACTTATTAGTATCATATACTGCAATAAGATTGGATACAGAAACTGATAAACCAGTCTCTTCTATCACTTCTTTCACTACATTTTCTACTGGTGAAGTTCCTACGTCAGCAAAACCTCCAGGTAACGACCAAGATTTTGTTTTAGGATCTTCTACTAATAAAACTTTATTGTCTTTATCTAAAATTAAAGCTCTTACATCAATTTTAGGTGTAGGGTAACCAGCTTCCTTTTCTAATGTTAAGTTCTTGTTATTGCTCTGAGAATTTATGAATTCTTGAGTTATATCAAAAATTTCATTGAACCTCTCTACGTCATATGGGTCCTTAGAATAATTAATACCAGAGTTTGAAATAGCTAATAACTTTTGGAAAAATTGTTTACTATCCATAATTACACCTCAATTCCTTTAAGTATATATTATCTTAAATAGAAATTATGGACTAATCATAAGTCTATAAAAAGAAAGTTGGTAAATAACTAGTGTGTAATTAATAGTTGAAATATTTATAATTAATAACAATAAAAAATTAAATAATTTAATTACACCTATTAATTTACTGATAAAACATATATTGTTGAAGGTAATATATGTAAGGGGGAATATGTAATGAAAAAATTATTTATTTTATTATTTGCAAGTTTATTAGTATTAGGGGCATGTGGACAAAAAGAAGAAACCTCATCTAAATCAGAAACCACAAAACAATCAGGTGATAAAGAAAATAAAAAGCAAGATGAGAAAAAAGATAAAGATAAGGAAAAGGATAATAAACAAGATACTTCTAATGAATCAGAAGCAGATACAGAAGAAGAACAGTCTGCTGAAGAAAATGAAAATACAGAAGGCCAAGAAGAAATTGAGAATAGTGAACAAACAAATAACGAAAATGAATCAGAAAATAGAGCATTAACTAAAGAAGAAATATCAAAACAAATAAAAAGCGGGGTTAATGTAGATGGTATGGTAGACGCAGATGGGGACACATGGTATCAGGCACCTGGTAACGGTGATGTTGTGGGGTATGTAAAGCCTGATGGGACACAATGTACAGTTGGCGGATGTGTAAGTCCTGAGCAACAAGAGAAAATGGACGAAGAAGAAGATTTAGATATGCAAGATGATGAACCTGATGATGTTAACGCCGAAATCAATGCAGCTGAGACTGAAGATGAGTATATAGACGCTTTACGTAAAAAATATAATGGTGGTTTATCTTCTGCTGAAATACAAACTAAAACAGCAATTGAACAAGGTTATTATGAAGGTGACGATGCCGAAGATGTTTACAAAGAAATAGAGGAGAGAGAATCTGAAATTGAATCAGGTAAATATGATCACTATAATAAATAAAGTTAATATGAGTTTAAATATCAACTAAAGTAAAACCTAATGTGACAATAATGTTCGTTTAAAAACATCAAGGTGTTTGGTAGCATTAATATAAACCTTTAAGGAGGGAATATTATGTTTCTAGATGTGTTCGGATACTTATTGGGTTCTGGTTTTTTAATACTTGGTATTTGTGCTTTGTATTTTATGTCTTATGAGATGTATGAAGTTTTTACAAAAGGTGAGAAAACTGTAAGTTTCAAGGGAACTACTTACTTTGCATTAGGTTCTGTATTTTGTGGAGTGGTTTTGATTATTATGGCAAACGTTCTTTGAATTTATTAAAATATACGTAAAACACTCCAAAAGTTTAACTTTTGGAGTGTTTATTTTTATATATCATCCTCTAATATATTCGTATTCTTTATAGAGAATCCTGTGATTTTATCGGAAAATGCTGCAAATAGTGCTGCTAAAATTACATAGGCGATTGATCCGATTATATAATGTGTTTCTAAATCAGTGATTAATAGGTATGTTTCTGCAAGTAGTAACACAACAGAAATACCGATTAAAGTTTTGAGTAATGCTGGTGGCAGTTTGATAGGTGCATTAGCGTATGCTTCTGGGTATAGCTTAGGTAATCGTCCTGCTGCAACTACTGGGAACATAAATACGATTAATGAAAGGCTTGTTCCAAGTTGTGCTACTACGTTTAGCGATACGTTTGTTAAAATTGGTACTGCTCCAATGATATAGAAAATAGTGAGTAACCAATGTGGTGTTCCAAATTTTTCGTTTACTGCTCCTAATTTCTTAGGTAAGACGCCATCTTGTGTGGCTACATATAAACTTTTTGTTACCCAAGTGAATGTTGCGTTTAATGTTGTTGCTAGAGCAAACATGGCACCACCTACAATGAAGATAACAAATACAGGTTTTGGTAATACTTCATTAGCTACTGCTGTTAAAGGCTGACCTGCAACTTGTTCAATAGGTAAGACACCTACTGCAACTGCAGCAATTAAAGCATAGAAGAACCCGATTAGTACTGTAGATCCTATAATGACGATAGGTAAATCTCGTCGAGGATTCTTCATTTCTCCACCTAATTCCGCAACGAATTGTGCACCTCCAGTTGCAAAACCTACCAATCCAATTGCAGTAAAGAAGCCTGTGAACCCTGCTGGAAACATTGTTTCTGGTTGGAAAACTGTATAATCTACTTTAGGTAATCCAAAAACAACGAAACAACTTAATGAAAGGATTAAAATAATAACCATCCATTTATTAATGATAGAAGCTGTTTTTACACCAACTAAATTCACAATAAATAGTAATGTTAATAAACTAAAAGCAATTGGTGTGATAGGTGCTTCCGGTAAAACGCCTTGTAAATATTGTGCAAAGGAAATAGCATACATTGCTAATGTAATTTGCATCAATGTAAACATGCATAGCCAAAACACACCAATTTTTGGTGATAACAACCGACTGGTATATTTATATAAACCTCCTGTAGTAGGGAGTGTTCCTCCTAAAATAGCAATTGGTGACATCGCAATAATACCAAGTAATGAAGAAATTATATAAGCTAAAGTCACACCGCTACCAGACATTTGAATACCTATGCCAGTCATGGTCAAAATCCCTGAACCGATAACTTGTCCTAGTGCGATACCCATGACATCACCTAGGCCTAAATTCTTCTTTAAATGAGTTGATTCAGACATAAGCGCCTCCGTGTATATGTATAATTAATAATTCATACTTCTAAACTAAGATAAAAGTACCACAAGTTATTATAGTCCAATTGAGAGAAATTATCAATTGGAACTTTGGCTTTTATATAAGTATAGTTATTTTTGAATTCCATGGGTTTTATTATTTACTTTTCTAACCTAAATATACTTATTGCTAGACCAATTAAGACTGTACCAATAGCGTAATCTAGCATACTTTTGATTTTTACATTATTAAAAATTTGTCTAATATAGTTAAATAAAAAGCTACATAAGAAGAACCAAATAAAAACAGTTAATATGAATAAAGAGGAAAGTACTAGAATCTGCATTGATCCATCTTCTTTAGTTATAAATTGAGGTAAAATGCTGACATAAAATAAAATTGCTTTTGGATTAAAAATAGTACTTATAAAACCTTGTTTATAAGACAATCTAAGTTTCATATCTGTTTTTACATCTTTATCAGTACTAATATTAAAGGCTTTTTTCGCATTTAAAATTGTTTTAATGCCTAGATATGCAATATATATTGAACCTAAAATCTTTATAACTGTAAAAACATAATAAGATGTCGTTAAAATAAATATTAATCCAAATGCTGCAAGTGCTGAATAAAAAACATGTGCACTTGAGATACCCAAACCAGCCATAATACCGTTTTTCGCATTACCTTTTAATGTGTTATTCAATACAATGAAAAAGTCAGGGCCTGGTATTATGATGATCATTAAAGATATTACGATGAAGCTTAACCAATTATCCATATATTTACACCTCTCTGTTGATTAATGTTTCTCACAAATATATCAAAAACTAGTTTGAATAACTATATTATTTATAAAATAACTATATTTATTTTATAATTTGGTTTAAGTAAGTATAGTAGTTATAATCATCATAGATGAATAAGAGATTATATATGAATACAATTAGAAATGAGGATTAATATGAAAATAGGTAAATATTCGATTGATTCAGTATGGCTAAGTATTATTTTAGGTTTTATATTTGTAGCTTTAGTATCCCCGTTTATGTGGGTTTCAGTTTTAGTATTAATAATCTTTGCGATAAAGAAAGATAAAATTAAAGAAGAAGAATGAAGTAAGTCTTTAGATTATTTTGCTTTGAGAAAGTATTGTACTATAAAACTCAAAATGTTAATGCTGACTGTATTTAGTAATTTTGTACCTATACCATGATTTTCCTGAAAGCTATTTAATGAAATGATTTCAATATTATTATTATGTTCTATATATGTGATAATGCAGTATATGGTGTTATGGCAAGCATTAAATATCCTTCAAGTTCATATAGTGTTTCATTAATACTAGATTATAGTGTTATATAAAAGTATTATAGAAATGTAGATAATAGTTTGTAAAGATTATATCCCTTTAAGAAAGAGGTATTTTAAAATGGAACCTTATGTTTCTAAAGATATATTAGATATGGTTAGTACTGAATTTAATTTTTCTATAAACCAATTTGAGTTGGAAGTTTGGAATCATGAATATGAGGCTTTTAATTTCAATATTAATAATAATAGTTTTAAAAGTAGATTAGCTAAAAAAACACCTAAAAAAGCTGGATATTTTGTTACGTTATGGCTGAAAAATGAATTAGAAAAAAATAGGCCGTACAATTATGATGAAATGAAAGACAAGTTGATTATTAATGTTTTAGATGGAGACAATAAAGGTCAATTTATTTTTCCAAAAGAACTTTTAGCTGATAAAGGAGTTTTAAGAATAGGTAAAGAGAAAGGCAAAATGGCATTTCGAATTTATCCAAGTTGGGAAACAAATTTAAATAAAGCAGCAATTAAAACACAAAAATGGCAAGCACCTTATTTTTTGGATTTATCAAAGGAGTATAATAATACGGAAGCTTACGAATTATATTTAAAGTAAGCTATCAAAGAAAGTATGTGAATAATCTAATGAATGGTTCATTACATCATATTGAAATATATGTAGAAGATATACAGAAATCTAGAGCATTTTATGAATGGTTGTTAAATAAATTAGGATATAAACTTTACCAAGAATGGGATTTAGGATTTAGTTTTAAATTAGGTGAAACTTATATAGTATTTGTTGAGGTAGAAGAGAAATATAAAGATTATGGGTATCACCGAAAAAGAATTGGATTGAATCATTTAGCATTTAATGTTGAAACAAAAGCTATGGTAGATGAAATCACTAATGATTTAATTAATCAGGATATTGGAATTTTATATGTGGATAGACATCCATTCGCAGGTGGAAATGATCATTATGCAGTTTATTTTGAAGACCCGGATAGGATTAAACTCGAAATCGTTAGTAATGGAAACTAGTACATCTAAACCATAACAAAGGTAAATAAAATTATTTCAAAGACTGTGGTTAAATCCACTGTCTTTTTATATACATATTCTACAAATAATGATTTTGATAGGTTTATATAAAAATAATCATTAAATTTAAAGAAAATTAAAAAAATAGTTATTAATTAGTGTAAAATCTGTTATTATTACTTTAATGAATATATTTTAGGAGAGTAAGTTATGAAAAAAGGATGTTTATGGTTTTGTTTTGTAATCTTCATGCTTTTTATTTTAATAGGAGCTTGTAGTGATGATGATGTGAATAAAGATGATAAGAGTCAAGTAAGCGAAGAGAATAAGAAGCAAAATGATGACAAACAAAAGAAAGATGAAAAAGCTCATAAAGAAAAATCTGAGAAAAAAGAAACAGATAAAAAAGAGAAAACTAATTATACTAAGAAAGATTCAAAGGATGAAAAGAAAGAAGTAGAGAATGCTACGCAAGATTCAAATAAAGAAGAAAAAAAGACATTCACACCTGGTACGACTGATAGAATACCTGTGGAACTTTCATCAACAGTAGACGGGGATACTGCTAAGTTTATATATAATGGTAAAGAAGGATCGTTTAGATTTTTATTAATAGATACGCCTGAAACGAAGCACCCTAGAATTGGGAAACAGCCGTTTGGTCAAGAAGCTTCTGATAGAACGAAATCGTTACTCATGAACGCTAACAAAATCGAAGTTGAGTTTGATGTAGGTGAGAAACAAGACAAGTATCAAAGATATTTAGCTTATATATATATTGATGGTGAAATGGTAAACGAAATATTAGTTAGAGAAGGTTTGGCGAAAGTAGCCTATGTTTATCCTCCTAACACACGTTATCTAGATCGATTGGAAAGTGCGCAGGCTGTAGCTAAAGAACAGAAATTAGGTATTTGGAGTTTAGATAGTGCTTTTGAAGAAGCTAATAATACAGAAGCAAATACAAATTCAAATACTTCTAATAACAATACAACGACAAATGTTCCTGCCTCTCAACCAGAGACTCAACAATCACAAAGTAAAGAATTTTATAAAAACTGTACTGAACTAAGAAAAGTATATCCAAACGGTGTACCAAGTACTCACCCAGCATATTTACCAAAACTTGATAGAGACAAAGATAACTTTGCATGTGAAGCAAATTAAAATAAAACTATAAAAAATAAAAGAAAACCTATTAAAGTTA
>NZ_JAJNHH010000008.1:0-126847 GCF_022386955.1 Mammaliicoccus sp. A-M4 | reverse complement strand
GCCACGAAATTAGCATCATGCTAGCAAGTTAAGCGAACACTGACATGATAAATTAGTGGTTAGCTATATTTTTTTACTTTGCAACAGAACCGAAAATAATCTCTTCAATTTATTTTTATATGAATCCTGTGACTCAATGATTGTAATATCTAAAGATTTCAGTTCATCATAGACAATGTTCTTTTCAACATTTTTTATAGCAAATTGATTAAATAAATTCTCTAATTTCTCCCGTTTGATTTCACTACCATAGATTATATTATCATTGATATAGTCAATGAATAATGACAAATTATCACTCATAACAGTCCCAACCCCTTTATTTTGATAGACTAATTATCTTCATCATTGTAAAACAAATTACACCCTTTAAATTTAACTCAACTTAAATATCGACAAATTAAAAAACAATAAAATTACTTGAATATTATTCATAATATATTAACAACTTTATTATACTGCTCTTTATATATAAAATCATTAATAATTAAACAAGCCTTAAAATATTTAACTTTTTTGTGATTATTACACATTATCTTATCTGCTCTTTATCACCATAAAAATAGAAAAAACAAGATTCCTAAAGAATATAGGAATCTTGTTTCAGACTGTGGACAAACTGATTTTTTATCAGTTAGCTTATTTAGAAAGTTTTATTTAAATTACAGTTTCTATTTTTATTAGATCACAATTTTATTTTAGCTCTTGTTCAAGTAATCATTTTTCGCCAAAAACTTTATACTGAATAGCTTCTACATTAAATACTTTGTCAATGAGATCATCTACATCTTTAAATTCAGAATAATTTGCATATGGATCTATAAAATAAAATTGTGGTTCTTTACCAGAAACATTAAATATTCTTAATATTAAATATTTCTGCTTATATTCTTTCATAGCAAACATTTCATTTAGCGACATAAAAAATGGTTCCTCAATACTAGAAGATGTAGATGTTTTAATTTCAATAAATTTTTCTACAGCTTTATCTGTATTTGTTGGATCAAAAGCTACTAAATCATAGCCATGACCGTGTTGAGAGCCTGGATTATCATTTAAAATATTCCTAAACTGTTCTTTCTTATCTTCGTCTATTTTATTATCAATTAGCTCATTAAAGTAATTTAGCGCTAATTTTTCTCCAACTTTACCGGTTAATTTATTCTCTTTATTTGATTTTTCAATTTCTGAATCATTTTTAGTAGTCTTTGATACACCTTTTTTATATTTTGGAATTATTCCTTTAGGTGCTTCCACTTCCTTGAGTGTCTTATCTTTTTGTGCTGTTCTAATTTCTTCAATTTCGCTGTCTTCCTGTATTTCGTCTATGCTATTGACCAAGCTATCATAGGATGTTTTTGTAACTTTTGAAGCTAATTCATTAAATAGTTCTAAAAATTTCTTTAAATCCTCTAGCATATCTTCTTCTGTGAATCCTTCATTCAAATCATAATATTTGAATCTTATTGATCCATGAGAATATCCTGATGGATAATCATTTTTTAAATCATAAGATGAATCTTTATTTTCTGCGTAATAAAATCTTCCAGTATTAAATTCATTTGATGTAATATATTTATTGAGTTCGGAAGATAAAGTTAATGCTCTTTGTTTTGCAGCATTTTTATCCCGCGGAAACATATCACTTATCTTTGACCATCCTTGATTCAAAGATAAGTATATGCCTTCTCCTTCCGGATGAAAAAGATATACCAAATAATATCCATCCTTTGTTTCTTTTGTTATATTCTCATCATATATTGAAATCCAAGGAACTTTACTATAGTTCCCAGTAGCAACCTTCCCTACAACTGAATATTTATCTTCTTTTATATGCACTTTTAACTGCTTGGGTAACTTATCATGGACTAAAGTTTTATATAGATCACCTTTATCCCAATCAGATTTTTTAACTACATTATTGGTACGTTTCTCTTTAATTAATTTAAGGACCTGCATAAAGTTGTCTATCATTTGAAATTCCCTCCTATTATAAAATATATTATGTCTCATTTTCTTCAATATGTACTTATTTATATTTTACCGTAATTTACTATATTTAGTTGCAGAAAGAATTTTCTCAAAGCTAGAACTTTGCTTCACTATAAGTATTCAGTATAAAGAATATTTCGCTATTATTTACTTGAAATGAAAGACTGCGGAGGCTAACTATGTCAAAAATCATGAACCTCATTACTTATGATAAGCTTCTTAAAAACATAACAGCAATTCACATAAACCTCATATGTTCTGATACATTCAAAATCCCTTTATGAAGCGGCTGAAAAAACCGCATCATTTATGATATGCTTCCCCACGCATTATCTTAAATGCTCTATACACTTGCTCCATTAACACAACTTTCATCATTTGGTGTGGGAAGGTCATTTTACTGAACGATAGGGCGTAGTTGCTGCGTTGTAGTACTTTACTATGTAGTCCGTTTGATCCCCCGATGATAAATGTTATATGTGAGTTACCTCGCGTCATGAGGTTATCTATTTCTTTGCTTAGTTGCTCGCTTGTTAACATCTCCCCTTCTATTTCCAGAGTAATAACGTGACTGTCTGCTTTAATTTTAGACATGATTCTGTCCGCTTCTTTTTCTTTCATAATCTCTATATCTTTCTCACTCATATTATCTGATGCTTTTTCGTCTGCTACTTCGATTAATTCGGTCTTTGTGTAGGCTCCTAGTCTCTTGTTATATTCATCTACTGCTTGTTTCCAGTATTTTTCTTTCAGCTTGCCTACTGTAATAATTGTGATTTTCATCTTTATCCACCTTTATACATTGTCTTAAAAGTTATCCACAGGTTATTAACTTATGCACAGTTCAGTTATCATTATATCAACATTTTAAAATTTTTGTTCTCTTTTTTAAAATTCTGTAAGTTATTTTTATTCATTTAGTTATGATTTATCCACTGTTTTTTATGCAATGTGGATAACTTTGTGGGCAAGTACATGGTTTATACACAATTTGTGGACAGTTGTGTATAACTGTGTTTATTCCTGTGCACAAAATAAAAAGATATCCCCAACCGCTAAATTGGGGATATCTTTTAGTTATAAGTAATATATTGGTGTTGCTTTTTCTTTATCTGTATCACATAACGTGACTTCTTTTTTCGTATCTATATCATGTTCGTTAAGTATTTGACCCACGCTCATTCTCGCTAAGTCTTTCATGTTATTGTCTTGGCTTAAATGAGATAAATATATACGCTTTGTATTACCTGTTATAACATCGCACATTGCATGTGCTGCGTCTTCGTTTGATACGTGTCCCATATCGCTTAATATACGTTGTTTCGTCTGCCATGGGTATCTTCCCATTCGCAACATATCTACATCATGGTTACTTTCGAATACGAAGGCATCACTGCCATGTATCATACCTTTCATTCTATCTGATACATATCCTGTATCGGTAATCATTGTTAGCTTTTTGTAGTCGTTGTTGAATATATAGAACTGCGGGTCTATCGCATCGTGTGACACGCTAAATGATTCGATATCTATACCTGCTAATGTCTTTGTTTCAAATGGTTCGAAGTTGAACTTTTGATCTAGCGGTATGTTTTTATCTTTTGCTTCTATTTTCTGCCATGTCTTCTTATTAGCATAAATAGGTAGTTTATATTTTCTTGCGAGAACGCCTAGCCCTTTAATGTGATCGATATGTTCATGCGTCACTAAGATGCCTTCTAAGTCGCTAATGCTTCTATCTATTTGTTGAAATAAACCTTCTATCTTTTTACCTGTTAATCCAGCATCTACGAGCAGGCTTCCTTTATCTGATTCTATATAAGTGGCATTTCCTGTACTGCCACTTGCGAGTACGCTCATTGCGATCACAAGTGTTCATCTCCTTTAATTACTGCTTTTTAAAACTATGATTCTTCTAATACAGTTGATTCTGGCTTAATAGCGTCAACATATAGCAAGGTCGTCTTTTCTTTTTCATCTTCTTTAGATTTCACTTTAACTTCCCAACTTGGAACAAGTACTTGTCCACCTATTTCTTTTACAACACTATAATAGCCTAACCTTACAGATTCTACTGTATCGCCTTTTGTTAAATATGTGTTGTAATATAAGGTTTCTAAAGCTGTCCTTGCATCGACTACTTTTTGTTTACTATTGTTATCACCTGTACCAGGTTTTAACTTATCTAAATATGTTTGAGTAAAGTTCTTAACTTTTCCATTTTCGATGTTAAAGACAATTTCACCTTTACTATTATTCAATATAGGGAAATCATCATAGCTTTGTTCGTATATGACTTTATTTTTATCTTTATTATTCTCTTTTTGATGATATTCTTTACCTTTATAGGCTTCTTTATTAATTAGAGTTTTAAATGTCTGCTCTTTGCTGTCTTTTGTTAAATTTTCATCATCTAAATCTTTGCTAATTTTTGTATCTTTTTCTGATAATGTATAAACCCCTTCTAGGTCATTTGAAGTGAACGATTTACTATCAGCTGTGATAGCTTGCATTTCTTTATTTTTATAGCTTGGTAAATTCGGTAAATCAATACCTTCTTTTGTAAAGTTCACGTCAGATTGATCATTTGATTCTTGGACAATAGAGTTATTCACTTTATTAAAATAAACAAGAACCAGTCCTATATCAATGAGAATAAATACGATAATGAAGAGTGTTTTGGCATGTTTCCAATCCATTATTTTAACCCTCCATTCTCGTACTGTTTCCATTCGCCATCATATTTTACATACCATTTAGGCGTGAATTCTATTGTATCTTGTAGGTTATCAATATCATCAACTGGTAACGATAAATCATAACCTATAGCAAAATTGGTTACTTTATTAAAATCTATTTCAGCATTTGAGGCTAAATTGAAACGAACTTCTTCTGCTGTTGGTATCTCATCTGACTCTTTCTTAGAAGGTACAGCGACACCAGTTGTAATGAGCCCTCTATTATATTCTGTAATTGTATCTCTACCCCAAGAAGCTTCAATTGAAGAAAGATTATCTTCATCAAATACAGGATAGTTATTTAAGAACATTTTATAATTGACATTACTTTTTTTCGGGTCTGTATCAAATAAGCGAAACTCATCTGTAAATCCAGCATGTTCGTTAATAAATTTAAATGAATTAGATATCGATTTAGAAAGATTGTTTATGTTGTTTTCATCTTCAGATAAATTTGTATAACGGTATGTTTGTTTCTTTTCGTTTACTGTCGCTATACCTGTATTGTTATTATAAGTTGAAACGTGATTATCATTATTACGAGCAATAACTGAATCACCTAAGATTACATCATTTAAATCCGATACCGAAATTTTGTTCGATACATATCGATAAATATTGATGTTATCTGCTGTTTCAGGTGCGTATATCTGATTGATTTCATCCGTCGTATTCTGGTTTGTAATAATACTTGTATAAGGCTTAAATTTAGATGCCGCCTCTTTATTTATTTTATCAAATTCATGACTTTTAATCGTCGTTTGTAGCTTAATTGCTTTTTGTTTGTTTTCACTTAATAAATATACATTCGCTCGATCTGTTGATTTCGTATCTACAAGTATTCTATCAAAATTAATTTTAGGGTAATTGCTCATGCTCAGTCCTAACACTTGATTTAAATACATCTCACTCGGCAAACTATCTGGGAAGTCTAAAATCGTATATCTTTCTGATAAATCATCTAACTGCACAGCTGATTCACTCGATAAGATATCTACTTTCTTTACATCTTTATCTAACATAACATCTATTATCTTCTTGATTTCTTCAACGTTAGACGTCCCTTTCAGATCCGTGCCATTTCGATTAATAATTCTTAAAGGCATGATAACACTATCTATAGGTTTACTTATTTTAGGTCCAATGGCAGGTGTTTCAGCGTTCATATCGGATTCTAAGTCAGTTAACTCGGGCGTAAAAGTCCATACGCGATATGTCATGAAAACACTGAAGAATACGAATATGATGAGTATAACAGATTTAAAGACTTCTTTATTACCCATCCCAATCACCAAACTCATCTTCCATTATTTCACATGGTAATGTGATATAAATCGATGTACCTTGGCCTTCTTTACTATTTGCCCATATTCTACCATTATGGGATTCTACGATTTCCTTAGTAATTGCAAGACCTAAACCAGTACCGCCCATTTTACGTGTTCTTGCTTTATCGACTCTGAAGAATCGATCGAATATTTTATCTACTTTATTAACAGGAATACCAATACCATTATCTTTAATTTGTATTGTCATTCTGTTATATAACGTATTTTGTTTCACATGAAACTCGACACGTTTTTTAGATTCTTGTGAGTATTTAATCGCATTTGTTATGACATTATCAAATACTTGTGTCATCTTATCAGGATCAATTTCTACAAATAGTCCTTTAACTGGTATGTCACGTACAAACGTAACATTTTTACCTTGTGTCATTTCATGACGATTTATAATTTTATTGATAAACATGTTGAAATCAATTAGTTCTGTATTCATTTGCTCGCCTGAATTATCCATTTTAGATAATTGAAGTAAATCGTTTACTAGACGAATCATACGGTCTGTTTCTTCTCTCGTAACATTTAAGAACGTAGGTGCAACTTCTGGATCACGCCAAGCGCCTTCTTCTAGAGCTTCAATATAACTTCTCATAGAAGTTAAAGGTGTACGCAATTCGTGTGAAACATTCGCAACAAATTCACGTCGTTCATTTTCAAGAATATGTTGTTCTGTTACGTCATGTAAGACGGCAATGTAACCATTTATAAACCCAGTATCTTGAATAATTGTACTGAAGTTAACACGTACGATTAGACCTTCCTCTTCGTTAATATCGATAACAAAACTATCATTATTTTCTTGTAAATCATCCAATGAATAGTCTTCATCAATGTTTAAGACATCTAATATATGTTTAGATTCAACTTCTCCACGTTCTAAACCAAGCATCTTAAGCGCCATCTCATTAATAATACGAACACGACCTCGACGGTCAGTAGCTAAAACACCATCGCTCATATGTGTAATAACTGAGTCTAGTCGACGTTTTTCACTTTCTGTATTCGCTTGTGCTTCTTGTACACGTTTAGATAAGTTGTTAAATGAAAGGGCTAGTTCGCCGATTTCATCATTACCGTATATTTTTACACGCTGTGTATAGTTACCTTTAGACATTTCGAACGTCTGGTTACGCATGTCTGATATTGGTTTCGTAATTGTTCGCGCAATAAAGAAACCGAGTACGATTGTGATTAATAATGAAATAGCTGTACCGATAATAAAGATCTGGTTAATGTTATTTAATTGTTCGTAAACAGAATCAATATCCGATTCAACATAAATATCCCCTACAACTTTATCGTCATAATATACGGGCATATTTTTAATCCACACTCTATTTTTATCTGCAGAATCATTTTTCAAGACAATTTTGTCGTTAGCTTTTCCTAATGATAATGCCTTTTGAACAGAGCTATCGTTTACTTTCTGGTTGACGGTATTTTGGTTTGTGGCTTTAGATGTCGCGACAATAATTTGGTCTTCATCGATAAATCGAATTTCATCAATTTCTGTGCGATTTGCATAATCATCTAAAATGCCTTGTATTTCTTTTTGGAAATTTCGGTCTGGATCTTCCGAATTGTATGCTTTCTTGATGTTGTAATTAATCTGTTTAACATGCTGTTCGATATTCGTCTTAAAGTTACGCGTCATTTCTTTTTCTAGACTGTTCGTAAAGTATAATCCGATTATTTGCATACCAATAATAATTAATAAAACATATATTACAACAAGTTTAATGTGGAGGGATTGGAATTTTTTTAACCAGTTCATAGCATCATCCTACTCTTGAGTTTGCAGGAAGTAACCCACGCCTCTACGCGTTACAATGTATTCTGGATGAGATGCATCATCTTCAATTTTCTCGCGTAGACGACGTATTGTAACGTCCACAGTTCTTACATCTCCAAAGTAATCATAACCCCATACAGTTTGTAGTAAATGTTCACGTGTCATGACTTGTCCGATATGTTTCGCTAAGTAATGGAATAATTCAAATTCACGGTGCGTTAATTCGATATCTGCGCCACGTTTTTTAATTGAATATGCATCTGGATATACTGTAATATCTTTAATGACTATTTCGTTTGTTTCTTCATCTTCTGTTTGGCTAGGCTGTGAATAATGTCTACGTAAGTTAGCTTTAACACGTGCGATTAATTCTCGTGTTGAAAAAGGTTTCGTTACATAGTCATCTGCACCTAGTTCTAGTCCTAAAACTTTATCTATTTCTGAATCTTTAGCTGTTAACATAATAATAGGCATGTCGAATTTTTTACGTACTTCACGACAAACTTCCATACCATCTCTACCTGGTAACATAATATCTAATAAGACAATATCTGGTTCTTCTTCATATATTAGGTCTACTGCGTCATTACCGTCATATGCGCAATAAACATCATAACCTTCTTTTTTTAAATTAAATTCTAGTATGTCTGCAATTGGTTTCTCATCATCAACGACTACTATTTTTCTAGCCATAGCACTAACCTCATTTCTTTTTGAAAGTAAGTATCTTCGAGCACAGATTTGTGCATGATATCCTATACTATAATTTAACACTATTTGATGATTAATTCTATTGTTTGCCGTTATTCAATGGCAAATAACATAAAAAATGCTTATCGTTATTACGATAAGCATTAAAAGCGGTCCCGACGGGAATCGAACCCGCGATCTCCTGCGTGACAGGCAGGCATGTTAACCGCTACACCACGGGACCTAATATGTATGAAATTGAAATGGTGACCCCTACGGGACTCGAACCCGTGTTACCGCCGTGAAAGGGCGGTGTCTTAACCGCTTGACCAAGGGGCCTTCATAAGCACAAAATTGATTATAGCATGGTCTTTAAAGAATGACAAGATTTTATTTTAATTTTTTTATATAATATATTTAGGAACATTATAAAGGGATGATGATATGGAAGAAAAGCTCACAATAAAAAAGGGACATCGTAAATTAAGTAAAGGTGAGATTATAAAAAGACTAATTTTTATAACAATCGGCAGTGTCTTAATGGGTATTGGTTTAGAGTTATTTTTAGTGCCGAATAAATTATTAGATGGCGGTATAGTTGGCATAGCTATTATATTAAGTCACTTAACTAATATGAAACTTGGTCTTTTTATATTCTTATTGAATATTCCATTTTTCTTTTTAGGATATAAACAAATAGGTAAGACTTTTACGATATCAACGGTGTATGCAATTACAGTCCTTTCCGTTACAACAGCTTATTTACATCATTTTGAACCTTTTATTAGAGAAATATTTTTGGTTACAATTTTTGGTGGTGCAATTATTGGTTTGGGTGTTGGGTTAGTAATTAGATACGGCGGATCATTAGATGGTTCTGAAATCAGTGCCATTCTTATTAGTAGTAAAGCGCCATTTTCAGTTGGAGAAATTGTTATGCTAATCAATTTTTTCATATTCGCTGCAGCAGGATTTGTTTTTAATTGGGAATCAGCGATGTTTTCAGTAGTAGCTTATTTTATTGCCTCTAAAATGATAGACGTTACTGTACAAGGTTTTGACGAATCAAAAGCCGTATGGATCATCAGTGATACATATCGAGACATAGGAGAAGCTATAAACGACCGTTTAGGCAGAGGCGTAACATATTTAAACGGTGAAGGAGCTTATACAGGAGAAGATAAAAAAGTATTATTCTGTGTAATAACGAGATTAGAAGAATCTAAGCTAAAAGATATCGTAACAGAAATAGATAATACAGCCTTCTTATCAATCGGAGATGTAAGTGAAGTAAAAGGTGGACGGTTTAAAAAACGTGAAATACACTAATTAATAATGAAATACAATTCGATATTGATTGTCGTTATTAGAAAAAGAAGCCATACAGCAGGTGTTGTATGGCTCCTTTTTTTAAGGGTTCTCAGTTTTAAGTTGTAACGGGCAAGTTATTGTCTTTTCTCAGTAAACGTGTCAATAACGAGGGCCTTGTTGACTTTTCTCGATAGTCTTGTCAATAAGGAAGCAATATATTGCACGTGGACCTCGTCTTGCAACATCTACTCCCTTATTTACTCAAACAAAAACGCTGAGACAATTAATTTGTCTCAGCGTTTTCGATTTAAAAATTTATTAGTCCCATAAGTTTTCTAATAGGTTTGTTTGGTTTCTATCTGGCCCAACTGAGAAGATAGAGATTTTAACGTTACATAATTCAGAAATACGCTCTAAATAACGACGAGCATTTTTTGGTAATTCTTCTAATGAACGACATCCTGTAATATCTTCTTCCCAACCTGGTAGTTCTTCAAAGATTGGTTTACAACGTTCTAATTCATTTAAGTTTGCTGGGTATTCTGTGATTTCTACACCATCAATTTCGTATGCTGTACAGATTTTAACTGTTTTAAGGCCTGTTAATACGTCGATTGAGTTGATTGATAAATCTGTAATACCACTTACACGACGTGAATGACGTAATACAACTGAGTCAAACCAACCAACACGACGTGGACGTCCTGTAGTTGTTCCGTATTCACGACCTACTTCACGGATATGATGACCATCTTCATCAAATAATTCTGTTGGGAATGGGCCATCTCCTACACGTGATGTGTATGCTTTACATACACCGATTACTTTAGATACGTAAGTTGGTCCAACACCGCCACCAACTGTAACGTTACCTGCAATCGGGTTGCTTGATGTAACAAATGGGTATGTGCCGTGGTCAATGTCTAACATTACACCTTGAGCACCTTCGAATAATACTTTTTCATCATTAACGAAAGCATCGTCTAATAATTTAGCTGTGTCTGTAACATATTGTTTCAAGCGTTGACCTGCTTGGTAATATGTTTCAAAGATTTCATCAAACGTGAAACCTTCAGCGTTAAACATTTTTTCAAATAATTCATTTTTATATTCAAGATTTTGTTTTAAAAGTTTTTCAAATGTTTCTTTATCTAATAAATCAGCCATACGGATACCGATACGTTGTGCTTTATCTACATACGCTGGACCAATACCTTTTTTCGTTGTACCAATTTTATTATCTCCACGTTTTTCTTCTTCTAATTCATCTTGTTTCAAATGATACGGTAAGATAACTTGAGCACGGTTAGAAATTCTTAAATTGTTTGTTGCTACACCGCGTTCATTTAATGCGTCTAATTCTTTCAATAAAGCTACTGGATCTACTACTACACCGTTACCGATAACACTTGATTTTTCTTCATAAAAAATACCTGATGGTACTAAGTGTAATTTATAAGTTTCTCCGTCAAATTTAATTGTGTGACCTGCATTATTACCACCTGAAAAACGCGCAATAATATTTGCATCTTCAGCTAAGAAATCTGTAATTTTACCTTTACCTTCGTCTCCCCATTGCGTCCCAACTACTACGATTGATGACATGTGAGCACCTCCGCTTTTTCTCATTAACCATTAAGTATTCTATCAGTCCTATACTTAAAATGCAAACTAAAAACGAACATTAATTTATGGTGTTAATTTACATTTTAATATTCTAAAAATTTGCATTAAGAAAGCTTTAACCATGGTAGTTACAAGGTTTTATCCTGAAAATTATATGCTTCAAAACACAAACGAAACAATAATTAACTGTCATTTCACGAAACAAAAGACGTACATTTATTACAAAGTCATAATAAATGTACGTCTTTTGGGTTAAAAACTTTTTTTATCCGAATTCCATACCGGCATGTTGATAATCTATATCTGTAAATTTGTTATATTGTTTCATGAAGTGCAATTTAACGGTTCCTGTCGGGCCGTTACGTTGTTTTGCGATAATAATTTCTATTTCACCGTTTTCATCTTGTGCACCTGCATCTACCGCTTCACCATCTTCATCTTCTCCACCACGAGAATAATAGTCATCACGGTATAAGAAAGCCACAATATCCGCATCTTGCTCGATAGAACCTGATTCACGAATGTCACTCATCATCGGTCTTTTATCTTGTCGTTGTTCAACACCACGAGATAACTGACTCAATGCGATAACAGGACATTCTAATTCTCTCGCAATAGCTTTAAGCATACGTGAAATCTCTGATACTTCTTGTTGTCTATTATCAGAACTACGTGAACCACTACCTTGAATCAACTGTAAATAGTCGATCACAATCATGTCTAATCCGTGTTCTTGTTTTAATCTTCTACACTTAGCTCTTATGTCAGTGATACGGATACCTGGTGTATCATCGATGAATATTTTAGTACGTGATAATTTACCAACAGCTACTGTAAACCTACTCCAGTCTTCTTCCGTCATAGAACCAGTACGCAATCTATTAGAGTCTACGTTACCTGTACTACAAATCATACGTGTCGCTAGCTGGTCTGCACCCATCTCTAATGAGAATATACCGACTGAGAATAAGTTCTCGTGAGTAGCAACTTGTTGGGCAATATTTAATGCGAAGGCAGTCTTACCTACAGAAGGTCTCGCAGCAATAATAATTAAATCGTTGCGGTTAAAACCTGCTGTCATCTGATCTAAATCACGATATCCAGTTGGTATCCCCGGGGTTTGACCACTATTTTGATCTAACTGTTCAGCATTATCGAACACAATACCTAAAACATCTTTAATATCTTTGAAACCTTCTGTCCCTCTAGTAGCAGATATCTCTAAAATTCTCTTCTCTGCATCACCTAATAGTGACTCTAAATCAAGCTCTGGATTATACCCATCTTCAGCAATACTATCTGCTACACGAATTAATTGACGCTTAACAGCATGTTTAAACACAATATCTATATAGAAATGAACGTTTCTAGTTGTTGGTACATTGTTTGCTAATTCAGCTAAATAAGCCGGTCCACCAGCTTCTTCTAGCAAAGACTCAGCTGCTAATTCATCCATCAGGGTAACTGAATCAATTTCCTTATTCTGTTCATTTAACATCAACATAGCTCTAAATATATGTTGATGATTAGCTCGATAGAAAGCTTCAGGTATTAATGTTTCACCTGTTGAGTTAATCAGTTCAGGATCAATTAAGATTGCACCGATAACAGATTGTTCAGCCTCTATATTATGAGGCATTTGTCGTGGATTCATCATATTATCCATACCATCCATACTGATTACTCCTTTCCATTTTTAATATTATTTATTATAACGCATTAAAATAGGTCGGTAAATCAAATACCGACCTATTTTATATAATCTGTTATTCTTCTACAACGTGTACTTTTAATGTACCTGAAACTTTATTATGAAGTTTAATTGGTACGTTTGTGTAACCTAAACTGTGAATACCGTTCGGTAAATCCATTTTACGTTTATCAACTTTAATGTCGTGTTGTTTTTGTAAAGCTTGTGTGATTTGTTTTGTACTAACAGAACCGAACAACTTACCGCCTTCACCAGTTTTAGCAGAAATTTCAACTTCTAATGATTTTAATTTATCTGCTAATGCTTTAGCATCATCGATTTCTTGTTGTTTGATTTCTTCTTGTCGTTTGTTTTGTTGTTCTAATTGTTTCATATTTCCTGCTGTCGCTTCTACAGCATAATTATGTTTAATTAAAAAGTTTTGAGCGTAACCTACTGGCACGTCTTTAACTTCTCCTTTTTTACCTTTTCCTTTAACATCTTGTGTGAAAATAACTTTCATTATTCTTCCACTCCTTCTTCATCTGTTTCAACAACCTCAATAAGTTTTTCGATTGCTTCTTCTACTGTTGAATCTTTAATTTGTGTAGCAGCGTTTGATAAATGGCCGCCTCCACCTAGAGCTTCCATTGTTAGTTGTACATTCACTTCTCCTAAAGAACGAGCTGAAATACCAACTGTGTCTTCTGAGCGTTTAGCTACAACATATGAAGCTTCTACACCTTCTAATCCTAATAGTTCATCTGCAGCTTGTGCAACTGTAACAGGATGATAAATTTGTTCTTCATCACCATGTGCAATTGCTACGCCACCACGGAATAGTTTAACTGTCTTAATTAAATCTGAGCGCTTAATATAAGTATCTATATCATCTTTCAAGAAGTGCTGGCAAAGAATTGTATCTGCACCATGACTTCTTAAGAAACTCGCAGCATCGAATGTTCTTGAACCGGTTCTTAACGTAAAGTTACGTGTATCTACAATGATACCCGCCAACATAATTGTCGATTCAATTCTTGTTAAACGATGTTCTGTCGGTTGATATTCTAGCAACTCTGTTACAAGTTCTGCTGTAGAACTTGCGTAAGGTTCCATATAGACAAGCAGTGGACTTGAAATAATACTTTCCCCGCGTCTATGGTGATCTATGACTACTTTTCTATTTGCTTTATTTAATAAGTTCTCATCTATTACAAGTTCTGGTTTGTGCGTATCAACGACAACTAATGTCGTACGAGATGTCATCTCATGCCATGCTTCTTCTGATGTGATAAACCTTTCTTTCAAGTCTGGTTTCTCATCAATTTCTCTCATAACACGTTGTAATGTATCATCAATATCTGAATCATTTAATACGATATAAGACTCTAAATTATTCATTTTAGCAATACGAGAAACACCAATAGCTGCACCTATCGCATCCATATCTGGTGATTTATGACCCATGATAATGACTTTGTCACCTTCGATTAAGATATCTCTTAACGCATGAGAAATAACACGAGCACGTACTCTTGTACGTTTTTCCATTGGGTCAGTCTTACCACCATAGAATCTTACGTTACCGTTAAAGTTCTTGATGGCAACTTGGTCTCCACCTCGACCAAGAGCTAAATCTAAACTTGATTGAGATAGTTCACCAAGTTCTATTAGGTTCTCACTGCCTTCACCAATACCTATACTTAAAGTAAGCGGATGCCCAATTTCTCTTGTCTTATCTCTCAAATCATCTAACAGATTGAATTTAGATGCTTCTATATCTTCTAAAATACTATTGTTTAACAATCCAATAAATTGATCCGAACTATAACGTTTAACATACAATTCATAACGAGTTGACCAATCATTAATTACATTAGTAATAAGACTATTCACTTCTGAACGTTGTGAGTCATTCATGTTTTGTGTAATTTCGTCATAGTTATCTAAAAATATCGTAGCGATGATAGGTTTTTCATTTTCATATAATTCATATACACGTGAAGTTTCTGTTATATCAAATAAATAAATTGATTTTTCATTTTCAGTGTAAGTGACTTTATATTTGTATGATCCTTCTTCAATTTCTACTTCTTGTGTATTTTCTAATCTTTTTAATATATTTGGAAATATTTCATTTATTGGTTCGTTTAATACATCTCTTTCTAAACGTCTACTAATAAAATTATTAATCCATTCAATATTATAGTTTTTATCGAGTAATATTACGCCAATTGGCAAGTCACTCACAGCACTCGTTTTACTTTTGGTAATACGACCCGCTAGACTCCCGATGTATAAATCTAATTTTGCAAAGCTGGTTCTAATAAAGTAAACACTCGCTGCAAATAGGACTACAGTAATAACCGTCGCAATAATCGCCCAAAATATTGAATTTAAAAAACTTAAAACGAGCAGTGCTAAAGCCAAGACCATCATAATAATATAAGGAAATATTAGGGCTTTTTTAACTGATTGACGGTTCATAAACTCACCTCAATTTACTTTTTTATGCGTTGTTTTAAATTAAACCATATGTCCATTAAGCCAAATAAGTATGCAATTGGTTTAAATATAAAAGCAAGAACGAAAATAATTACAGCTACAATTATAGGTAATTTTTTTACTTTTATAAATAAATGGAATAGGGATAATGCTTGGATAAATATAACCCATTCTAACACAAACTGTAAGTTAGTGACTATGCCATACATCACAACATTGTCTTTCGTTACGAATAAACTAACGAGTACTGTGATTACAAAAATGAAAGCGACACTACTTTTAATTTGCCACATAAATAATGGTCTGAATACCGGTGTTGCGATTTTATACTTTCTCAATATAGGGAAAGTCACGAGTAAATTAACAAGTACTAATAAAAATACCCATAATATAATATACCCAGGAATACTAGCTTGTAATATATCAATTGAAGCTTGAAGAGATTCTTGAATTTCTGTACTGAAATTACCACTCATTTCAAAATAAGACACGATTACATCATAATATTCATTAAAAACATTACTTGTTAGTGGTAGTTTTCCCGTTAATTGCATGATTAACACACCAGCAATTGTTAATACACTCATAAATGCTGTTACTAAATATAATATACGTTCTTTAGATGTACGTTCTATTAATAATTGTCCAATAAATACACTCATAAAAATCATCAGTGTCATGACAGTTAATAAATATACGTTACTAAGTAATACGGTTGCGCATAATGCCACTACAACTGTCACAAAAAACGACGGTTTTGATCGATACCAAAGTATTGTTCCAGGTATTGTAATGAACGGTAGTATTACAAATGCTAAAGGTGGTAAAAAGTTAATAATAACCATACTTAACATTAGTAAAACTATTGAAATAATTGTCGCTTTTATATCGACTTTAAAAGACAAAATTTTCACTTCCCAATCTATTTTAAACATCTTTCTCTATTTTACAGATTTTTATACTTTAAAACAATGTAGGTGACTTTTTTAACGACTTAACGTGCTTTAAATTTATGTAATTTTAAGAAATGATAAACATATGGTGCCCAATCTCCAAAGTTTAATAAAAATCCGTCATGCCCAACATTATCTGGCACGAAGAAATGTCTGTGGTACTTGAAGAATCGACCGAGTGATTTTACTTGGTCATCTGGATATAATAAGTCATCAGTGAACCCTAGTGTTAATACTTTTGTATCTATTTGTTTTAATCGTTCTTCAACATCATTTCGTCCTCTAAATATATCGTGGCTATCTAATACATCTAATAAAGTGAGATAACAATCTTTATTGAAGCTATTTTTAAACTTATTACCTTGATATTTTTGATAACTGACAACATCATCTGCTGAGAATCTTGCTTCATAATCTTTACTTGAACGATAAGTTAAAAAGCCTAATTGTCTTGCAATACTTAATCCGTCTTGACCATTCATTTGAATAACTTGTCTTGCAATTTCATTGAAAGCTCTGCTATAAGATGATGTCTTTTCAGTTGCCGCTAAAATAACGGCTTTCTTTACTTCAATTGACCCGTCATATAAAATTTCGAGAGACTGCATGCCACCTAATGAACCACCAATTAGAACATCAATTTTTTCATAACCAAAATGTTTCAAAGCCAATATATTAGCTTTAGTTACATCTCTCATCGTTAAAGTATCTGGAAAATGGGGTGTATTTAATTTTGAACTCGACCCAAATGGGCTACCTATAACGTTAAAAGTTATAAATTGATAATCATTTATAGACAGATAACCACCATCGATAATTTCTCTCCACCAACCTGGATGCTCATCATCTCCATACGTTAAATGGTTACCTGTTAATGCATGACAGATAACAACAAGCGGTTGCCCCTTATAACCGACATGCTCATATTGAAGCTTTAAGTTATCAATCACTTCTCCTGATTCTGTTTCAAATCGACCTAATTCTACTGAACCTGTTTCACGAGAAATCATCTTATCTAACCCCCTCTTATATAATAGAAAAACTTCTTACTCGTTAAAGAAGTAAGAAGTTCTCATCATTCTTATTATGCGAGTAGACTCGTTGGTCGTAGCACCGTATCTAAGGTGACCGGTTGCTGAAGTTTCATCGGGCCAAATCCCTCAACTTCTCTGAATAAGCTTTACTATGTAATTAATATTAAGAATACTAGAAAAGCAATGATCTTTCAATAACTTATACTTTGTTATTAAAAGACAAATCTTACAATAGCCATAATCAACATCCCTGCTAAAACAGATATTGTTAAACTACGCGTGACAAATGCAATAACGACAGTTGGTACTGCAACAAAAACACTTTCTAAGTTAAGTTGATATCCTGTTGATCCTTCTTGATTTAACATGCCTTCTACAATAAGTGCTGTAAATAAACAAACCGGCACAAATTGTAACCATTTAATGATTCCAGCCGGTAATTCAAATCTTGATAATAGAACAAACGGCGCTACTCTTATAACCCATGTCATAATGAAACACCCAGCTGTAATGAGTAGTAAATACATTGATATCGTCATTTATCAAACACCACCCCTGTAATTGAAGCGACTAATGTTGCTAATATAATAGAAAGAAACGTTGGCATAAATAACGTAAATAACAACATACAAAAAATTGTTAAACATATGAGCCACAAATGATAAATTATTTTATTTTTTTGTATCGTTTCGAATTGAGCAACTAATAGAAAAATAAACATTGCTGACAATGCATAGTCTAATCCGAACATTTCTGGGTTTGGAATTAGATTACCTATTAAACCACCTAATATCGAAGTTGTAACCCATAATATATATGCTGAAATGTTAAGCCCGTGCATCCATGTAGCATTTAAAGATTTTTCTTTTGCATACTTTGTAATAGCTACACCAAATGATTCATCAGTTACAAGAGTTCCAATTCCAATATTTGACCACAAACTATTGTTTTTGAAGGGTGGTACTAAAGCTAAACTTTGTAAGAATAAACGAGAATTCACAAAGAATATTGTTAAGAAAATAGCAGATATAGGAGATTGGATAGCTACAAGCGCACAAATGATAAATTGAGCAGCACCTGCATAAACAAAAATGGATAACAATGCAATTTCTAAAATGGATAAACCTGATGACACACCAACTACTCCAAAAGCTATCGCAACACTAAAATAACCGAGCATTGTTGGTATACAATCTTTAACACCTTGTAAAAACAAGGATTTATGTATGCTTGCAGATTCCTGCACTTATAATACCTCCATTCTCAAGGAGATAGTTTCAAAGGTTAGTCTAACGTTTGTCTAACCTCAGTGTGACTTACCTCTTTTTTGTTTTTTATATGTATTAGTTTTATCATATCAAATTAAGTTTAGCAATATAATTTGACGAAATATTAAGACAATTAATAATCCTTATATAAATAAAAGAATGGCAGCTCAAAGAGCTACCATTCTTTTATTTATATTATTCTCCTAAGCTAAATTCAGCACTTGCTTCGAATTTAACATCTTTACCTATCATTACGCCACCAGTTTCTAATGCTTGGTTAAATGATACGCCATATTTTTCACGATCGATTTTACCATCCACTACAAATCCTGTAACTGTTTCTCCGTTTAATGGGTTTTTACTTACTCCATTAAATTCTAAATCGAATGTTTCTTCATGTGTTGTACCAGCAATTGTTAAATCACCAGTTACTGAATCTTCACTTATAGATTTAGATTCGAAAGTAATATTTGGATTTTCTTCTGCACTAAAGAAATCAGCTGATTTTAAGTGTGCGTCACGATCAGGGTTATTAGTATTAATTGAATGTGCTTTAATTGTTACTTTAGCTTTTAATGATGATAAATCATTTACGTCACCAGTAACTTCTACATCATAATCATCAAAAGTACCTTTAACTCGAGATACCATTAAGTGTTTTACTGTAAATTCTAAACTACTGTGTACTTTGTCGAAATTGAAATTAGTCATGTGTCATAACTCCCTTTATTTATTTTGTATACTAAGTATACCAGATATAAAAATTATATTCAAGTTAAATCTAAAAAAAGAGTAACCATTAATATGATTACCCTTTTTATACTGTTTCACACATTTATAATTCTATTACAGTTTGACCACCCATAAATGGTACTAATACTTCAGGAACAGTAATTGTACCATCTTCATTTTGATAGTTCTCAACAATAGCAGCAAATGTACGTCCTACTGCTAACCCACTACCATTTAAAGTGTGTACAAATTCTGGTTTAGAATCTTTATCACGTTTAAATCTAATATTTGATCTTCTTGCTTGGAAATCTGTCATATTTGAACATGAACTAATTTCTTTATAATCATTGTAGCTTGGTAACCAAACTTCAATATCATATGTTTTTGCACTTCCAAAGCCAATATCTCCAGTACATAGGTTAACTGTACGATAAGGAAGTTCTAGAGCTTGAAGTACTTTTTCAGCATGGTTAGTTAATTCTTCTAATGCATTGTATGAATCTTCAGGACGCTCGTATCTCACCATTTCTACTTTATTAAATTGATGTAGACGAATGAGACCTCTTGTATCGCGGCCTGCAGAACCCGCTTCACTTCTAAAACAAGCTGATTGTCCTGTGAATTTGATAGGGAACTGTTCATTTTCAAGCACTTCATCACGATAGAAATTCGTTAAAGGAACTTCTGCTGTTGGAATTGTATAAAGTCCTTCTTTTTCAACTTTAAATAAGTCTTCTTCGAATTTAGGCAGTTGCCCTGTTCCAAACATTGAATCAGCATTTACTAATTGAGGAACCATCATTTCTGTATAACCATGTTGTGTCGTATGCATTGTAACCATAAAGTTCATTAATGCTCTTTCAAGTTGTGCTCCTTTACCAGTTAAGAAGACAAAACGTGCACCTGATACTTTAGCTGCTCTATCAAAATCAGCCATTTTTAAATTTTCTACTAAGTCCCAATGTGCTTTAGATTCAAAATCAAATGTTCTTGGTTCGCCCCATTTACGTACTTCAACATTATCATCTTCGTCTTTACCGACAGGTGTTTCATCACTAATTAAATTAGGAATTCTTACTAATTTGTAAGTTACATCATCATTTAATTTGTTTAATGATTGATCAATTTCTTTAATTTGATCTCCGACTTGACGCATTTCTAATATAACGTCGTCAGCATTTTCTTTATTGCGTTTCTTTTGAGCAATTTCTCCACTTACTCTATTACGTCGTGATTTAAGTTCTTCTGTTTTTACAATAAGTTCACGGCGTTCTTTATCTAATTCTAATATTTCATCTACTACTGATGGATCGTCGCCTCTTTTAGCGATTTTTTCTTTTACATATTCAGGTTCAGTTCTAATCATTTTAATATCTAACATAATGTTTCCTCCCTATTTTCTATATTGTTTAAGAAAAAAAGCACCACGTTCCTTGTTATTACACAAGGGACGTGGTGCTTACGCGTTGCCACCCTATTTAACAGTCTGTAATAGACTGCACTCTAAGTCATATAACGGTTTAAACCGATTGTTCTTCTTAAAAAGGATAGATTCATTTAAGTTTCATGTCTTGTTTGCACCAACCACAAGCTCTCTATACATACCCGCTTAAATTACTTATTCCTAAACAATATAGTTATTAAATTAACCTAAATATACCAAATGGCTATGACCTTTTCAAGGAATAATTAAGATTCGGTAATAAGTCCAGTGTTTTCATAGACTTTTTTACCATCAATAATAACTATTTGAGCATGGTTTACGCCATAATGATATGGTAAATATTCATGATTTGGAATATCCCATACAACTATATCAGCTTGATCACCAGCTTCAATTGTACCCGCTTCAGCATCAATTGCTTTTGCAGCATTGACGGTAACAGCATTCCAAATTTCGTTTGGTGTTAATTTTAATTTTAGTGCTGCGATGCTCATTACAAGTTGTAAATTATCGGTTACACAACTACCTGGGTTAAAATCAGTAGCAATAGCAATTGCACCATTATTATCTAGCATACCCCTTGCATCTGCGTATTGGTCTTTTCCTAAGTAGAATGTTGTGCCAGGTAATAACACAGCGATTGTTTGGCTATTATTTAATGATTGTTTATCTTCTTCACTTGAAGCAACTAAATGATCTGCAGAAATCGCACCTTCATCAATTGCTAAGCCTAGACCACCTAACGGATCAATTTCATCAGCGTGAATTTTAACTTTTAATCCTTTATCTTTAGCTGCTTGCATATAGCGTCTTGATTCTTCTACTGTAAATACGCCTGTTTCACAGAATATATCAGCAAAGTCAGCTTTATCTTTCACATCATCTAATAAATCAATCATTTCTTGTAAGAAAGTAGCATTATCTTTTGCATCTTTAGGTACTGCATGAGGTCCTAAGAAAGTATGTTTCATTCTAATTGGTGTATTTTCTTCTAAACGATGTGCAACATCAAGTTGCTTTAATTCAGTCTCTTTATCTAAACCGTAACCACTTTTAGCTTCAACTGTTGTAGTTCCAAATTGAATCATTCTAACAATTTCTTTTTTCGATTTATTATATAATGCTTCTTCTGAAGCGTTTCTTGTAGACTCAACTGTACTTAAGATTCCTCCACCTTGTTTAAGTATATCTAAGTAACTTACACCTTGTTGTTTTAGCGCCATTTCATGTTCTCTAGAGCCACCAAATACTAAATGCGTATGTGCGTCTACTAATCCAGGAGACACGACTTGGTTTGTCGCGTCTATCACTTCTTTCGCTTCATACTCTTCTGTATGTTCTCCTGCATATACGACTTTGCCATCTTTAACGACAACTGTTCCATTGTTAACAATTTTTAAATCATTCAATTCTTTGCCTTTTAGTGGGCCTTCTGTCTTCTTAGGTAAAATTAATTCACCTATGTTTTGAATTAAAATATCATTCATTGTTCTCTGTCTCCTTTAACATTGGAATATCTACGTTTTTATTTTTAGCTGTGTCTATCGCAGTTTCATAACCTGCGTCTGCATGTCTTACTACACCCATACCCGGATCTGTCGTAAGTACTCGTCCTAAACGTCTATCTGCACGTTCACTACCATCTGCTACAACAACCATACCGGCATGTAATGAATAACCCATACCTACTCCGCCGCCATGATGAACTGAAATCCATGAGCCACCTGCTGCTGTATTAACAAGAGCATTTAATATTGCCCAGTCACCTACTGCATCAGAACCATCTTTCATTGATTCAGTTTCTCTATTTGGTGAAGCTACAGAACCTGAGTCTAAATGATCTCGTCCAATTACGATTGGTGCAGATATTTCACCATTTCTAACCAACTCGTTTAATGCTAATCCCATTTTTGCACGTTCACCGTAACCTAACCACGCAATTCTTGAAGGTAATCCTTGGAATGCAATTTTTTCACTTGCCATATCTAACCAACGCATTAACTTTTTATCTTCAGGGAACAACTCTCTCATTAATTGATCTGCTCTTTCGATATCTTTAGGGTCCCCACTGAGCGCCGCAAATCTAAATGGTCCTTTACCTTCACAGAATAATGGTCGAATGTAAGCTGGCACGAAGCCTGGGAAGTTGAAGGCATTCTCTAAACCTTCATCGAAAGCAACTTGTCTAATGTTATTTCCATAATCAAATGCTATTGCACCTTTTTCTTGAAAAGCTAACATAGCTTCAACATGTTTTTTCATAGATGCAGAAGACAATTTAACATATTCTTTAGGATCATTTTCACGTAATTTATCAGCTTCTTCTAAAGAATAACCTTCTGGTACATAGCCATTTAGTGGATCATGTGCTGATGTTTGGTCAGTGACGATATCAATTTTAAATCCTCTATTTAATATTTCGTGATGAACTTCTGCAGCGTTACCTACTAAACCAATAGCTAATGGTTTTCCTGCATTTTTAGCTTCTTCTGCTTTTTCTAATGCTTCGTCTAAAGAATCTGTAATCATATCACAATAGCGTGTTTCAATACGTTTCTCAATTCTTGAAGGGTCTACATCTACACCAATTACAACACCTTCATTCATTGTTACGGCAAGTGGTTGTGCGCCACCCATTCCACCTAATCCAGCAGTTAAAGTAATCGTGCCTTTTAACGTACCTCCAAAGTGTTGATTAGCCAGCTCTGCAAAGGTTTCAAATGTACCTTGAACAATACCTTGTGAACCAATATATATCCAACTACCTGCAGTCATTTGACCATACATCATGAGACCTTTTTTATCTAATTCATGGAAATGTTCCCAATTTGCCCATTTAGGTACAAGTACTGAGTTAGATAAAAGCACACGTGGAGCTTCTTCATGCGTTTTAAATACTGCAACTGGTTTACCAGATTGAACGAGCATTGTTTCATCGCTTTCTAATCTTCTTAGCGTTTCTACAATTGCATCAAAGCTTTCCCAGTTACGTGCTGCTTTACCAATACCACCATATACAACCAATTTTTCAGGATGTTCTGCTACTTCTGGATCGAGATTATTATAAAGCATTCTCAAAACTGCTTCTTGCTCCCAACCTTTACATTCTATTTCTAAACCTTTTTTCGCTTTAATATTTCTAGACATAATTCATTTCCCCTTTATTAAAAGATTAGTAAACTTAATGGAATTGCTATTAATAATGTAAGTGCGACACGAATAAACCAAATCACCACAAGTTTCCAAATT
Source organism: Mammaliicoccus sp. A-M4 (assembly GCF_022386955.1). NCBI lineage: Bacteria > Bacillati > Bacillota > Bacilli > Caryophanales > Staphylococcaceae > Mammaliicoccus > Mammaliicoccus sp. A-M4. The sequence goes on along the minus strand of NZ_JAJNHH010000008.1, from coordinate 102,480 downwards.
GGAATTTTAATATCTGTAGCTAAAATACAAGGTATTAAAGCTGAGAAGAATATAATTGCTGAAATACTTGTAATAGCTACTACAAATTTCACTTCTATTGCTGCTTTCACCACTAACAATGATGGTAAGAACATCTCTATGATTGATATCATGGATGCTTTTGCTAATAAAGGCTTATCATCAATAGGAAAAATATAAATAAATGGATAGAAAATATAGCTTAACCAATCAATAATAGGTGTGAAATTAGCTAATATTAATCCTAAAAATCCAATCGATAATATAGATGGTAAGATAGCCATCGTCATCTCTACGCCATCTTTAAGATTAAGGCCTATATTTTTAAATAATGTTAATGATTGATATGATTGTTTCTTTGCTTCATCATAAGCAGCTTTCATATAATTCCCTTTAACTTTAGATTCTTTTTGTCCTTCTTGATTATTGTAATATGCCTCTGATTCTCTAGAGATCGGTGGCAAATGAGCAGAAATTGCTGTTACAACAAATGTGATTATTAATGTACTCCAGAAGAATAAATTCCAGTGACCCATTAAGTCTAACGTTCTCGCTACAATAACCATAAATGTAGCAGAAACTGTTGAGAATCCTGTTGCGATTATGACCGCTTCTTTCTTGTTATACATGCCATCTTTATATACTCTGTTTGTGATAAGTAATCCTAAAGAGTAGCTACCTACAAATGATGCCACAGCATCAACAGCAGACTTACCTGGTGTCTTAAATATGGGTCTCATAATCGGTTGCATCAATACCCCAATAAATTCTAGTAATCCATAACCTACTAAAAAGGAAAGTGCAATCGCTCCTACTGGAATTAAAACACTTAGTGGTAACATCAACTTATCAAATAAGAACGGTCCATAATCCTTATCAAATAATAATTTAGGTCCTATCTTAAATACGTACATAATGCCTATCACTGCACCAAGTAGCTTAAAAATAACAAGAACACAATCTGTAAAAGATTTTTTAAAATCCATTCTGATAACAGGTAAAATAGCGCCTATTATAATGATAATTAATGCATAATAAGCAGTTAAATCTCCTAACAATGACCGAATACCTAAGTGAATGTGGTCAACAAGTATCGTATTATCTTTACCTATTTGTATAGGAATAAAGAATAAAATAATACCTATAATGCTAAATACATAGAATTTCCACATATCTTTACCTTTGTCTTGAAACTGTTGATTAATCATCACAACACCCCTTTGTTTCAAAATTCACTATCTTAAATATTCACATACCCTTTCTATATCGTGATGAAAGACTCTATCTTCAGTTATCGAAGGTACAACTTCTCTTAACTCCATATATTTTTCTTTTGTTCTAGGTGAAAGCTTTTCTACCCCTTTAATTTCTACCGCTTGTAGAGCGATGATACATTCTATCGATAATACTCTTCTTACATTTTGGATAATTTGATAAGCATGTCTTGCTCCAATCGTACCCATCGAAACATGATCTTCTTGGTTAGCTGAAGAAGGTATTGAATCGACGCTAGCAGGATGTGCTAAAGTCTTATTTTCTGATACAAGCGAAGCGGCAGCATATTGCATAATCATTGCTCCACTTTGTAAACCTGGTTCAGGACTTAAAAATGCTGGTAATCCACCATTTAATTGTGGATTAACTAACCTTTCTAATCGACGTTCAGAAACATTCGCTAATTCTGCAACTCCGATTTTCAAGAAATCCACAGCAAATGCTATTGGTTGTCCATGGAAGTTTCCACCTGATATAACGAGTGTTTCATCATCTTTATCAAATATTAATGGATTATCGTTTGCAGCATTCATTTCTAATTCTAATTTTTCTTTCACATAATTTAGCACTTGAAAACTTGCTCCATGAATTTGTGGGATACATCTTAATGTATATGCATCTTGCACACGTACTTCCCCTTGACGTGTTGTAAGTTTTGAACCGTCTAACCAATTACGCATTCTTTCAGCCACTTCAATTTGTTCATTAAAGTTTCTTACGATATGCACATGCTCATCATATGCATCCACAATTCCATTTAAAGCTTGATGTGTTAATGAAGCAATCCACTCTGAATTATAAGCAATATTTTCCGCTTCTATATACGCAATAACGCCTTGAGCTGTCATTGCTTGAGTTCCATTTATTAATGCTAAACCTTCTTTAGCTTGTAATGAATGAGGCTCTAATTCCAGTTTGTGCAAGACTGCTTTAGCGTTTAGTGTTTCACCTTTATAATGCACATCGCCTTCCCCAATTAAAGCTAATGCTAGGTGTGATAATGGAGCTAAATCACCTGAAGCTCCTAAAGATCCTTGCTCTGGTATAACCGGTATAATTCTTCTGTTAATAAATTCGACTAACAAGTTTACTAAGTCTTCTGTTACACCTGAGTGGCCTTTTAACATTGTATTTAATCTTAAAATCATCATGACTAATGAAACATTGTCTGGAAAGGCTTTTCCTACGCCACAAGAATGTGAACGAATTAAATTAATTTGTAAGTCATTGTATTTTTCTTGCTCAATCAATACATCACTGAACAATCCAAATCCAGTTGTTATACCGTATACAGTTTCTTTATTATTTATGATTCGTTCAACTGTTTCTCTACTTTTTCTAACATTAATTAAAGCTTCCTCTGAAATAGATATTTGCCTATCTTCTTCTAAAAATGTTTTAATATCTTGAATCGTTAAATCTTTACCTTTTAATATTAAAGTCACAAATAACACTCCTTTGGACACAAAAAAATACAACAAAAATTTATTTGTTGCACCTTTCTCTTATCTAATGTCTAATAGGTGTTCTTATGTCTATATATGATTGATACCTAAACCGATTGTTTCATGTTCTTTTCCTTTAATAGGAGCTCCTATTGTGCCGTATAGACTAACGGCTATCCATTCTCCTTCTTGTTTATCAGAATATGGATATCCTCTCACAACAGAAAATTTTAAACCAACAGTTCTCATAATTTCACCTATAGATAATTCACCTCTCGTAATACCATTTACTGCTTCTAATATTGCATGATACAAAGCGTGTGTTTCTCTATACTGCGTTTCAGATATAAGGTTCTGTCTTCTAGCTGCTGTCTCTATTGAAGAGATAATCTTATTAAGCGACATCGTTCCAATCTTACCAACTATAAATTGCATTTGATCGCAGTCTGGATTCAATTGTTTCGCAGTTTGCTCATCAGTAAGAGTTAATAATGTAGCATACTTACCAATTGATATTTGTTCAGTCATGTGAAAACTCCTATCTTATCTAATAACTAATATCTATATTCACATTATATTTTTAGTATACGCTTTCATAATTTTTATAACAATACTTTTTAAGATATCCGTAACACAGTGATTGATTAATACATTAGCTTATTAAAGTTTTTTATTTAGTTCAATTAGTAGGATAAGTTGAAGTACTAAAAAAATGTTTTTTCACTTTAAAATCAATATGATTATCTTCTATAATTTCTTTAAAAATGTATTAACATTTTAATGTCTTGATTTTATCAATACAATTATTTAAATAACTTCACAAAAAATTTAGTATTAGTTAAGGACATTTTTATATCCATAACTAATATGTCTAAATTAAATTGATTACAAACGCTTATTTAAATGTTTTTAATCAAAAAATATAGTACTAGTTATGGACATTTTTGGGTCCATAGCTAATACTATATAAGTTAAATTGCTAAAAAAGTGTTTTTTAACTTTAAGATCAACATGATTATCTTCTATAATTTCTTTAAAAATGTATTAACATTTTAATGCTCTGATTTTTATCAATACAATTATTTAAATAACTTCATAAAAAATTTAGTAATACATCTGAACCTTTTTCGGTTCGTTCATAAATCTTACTATATAAGTTAAATTGCTAAAAAGTATTTTTTCATTTTAAGATCAATATGATTATCTTCTATAATTTCTTTAAAAATGTATTAATATTTTAATTCCCTGATTTTTATCAATACAATTATTTAAATAACTTCAAATAAACTTAGTAATACTTACTCATTTTTCAAAATATATTGATTAAATAATTTTATATAATATTAAGAAATACTAGACTGCTTGTTTATCTCTATTAAATATAAGATATTAATAGCCTAGAAATAGAGTTTTTATTAAATTACCATTAAAAATATTTAATGTATTGTAATATTATATTTTCATAATTACTCTACCTTAGAAGCATCTATAGTAATATTTTTATAAGAAAATACTTTTTGAGCCATAGTTAGTACATTTAACACACGTGGAAAAACAGTATATGGTAGGTATTAACTGAGTAATTGTTTCTATAATTTCTTCTACTGTAACTCCAGAAGTTAATGCTGTATTTATATGTAATTCTAATTGTGGCCCTGCACCTTGTCTAATAAGAGAAGATATTGATACTAAGACACGTTCTTAGTTCGTTAATCCCTTATTTGAATAAATATCACCATATGCAAATTCTATTATATATTTTGATACATCTGGTGTGATGTCTTTCATATCTTCAGTTATTTTTAAATGCATTGATCCAGTTGTTGTTGTAAATTCCATTAATTTACTTATACCTTGTTGACATCTATTACTTTCCATTATTTAAGCCTCCACATATTATTTTTCATTTACAATATTTATTTCTGAACAATAAATACTATACTATCATTTAATTTATTAGTTAAATATATATTATAAGGTCTATAATTAAGATTTATAAGTAATTACTAGCCGTTTTATAAAATGTAGTCAATAAATGCTTGAGTTGCATAAAAACGATGCTTTCTTTTTTAACTATAATAACTATTTCCCACAATATAGGAAGCACATTAATTCCATTCCTAATTCTATTTCAAATGACATAATTGTTTTACTTAATGCAGATTGTGAAATACGTAATTCTTCTGAATCTTGTGTAAAACTTCCTAATTTAGTAACTGTCATAAAATAATTAAATTGACGAATTTCCAAATTAGTTCACCTCTATATCATTACTCAATATTATAGATATTAGTATACCAATTCATTTTATTTATTAAATATTAGTATAAACTAATTATGTCGAAAGAATAAGTGCAGAATTAAAACTATAAAAATACACTTACAAACATCTCACATTCTATTATAAATATTGATTTGAAAGAGCGAAAAATTAAATTATCAAGGGGAGAAGTAGTATCTCCTCATATTAATAAAAAATACTATGTTATATTATAAAATCATACACAGATTCATGTTTTAAAAAATATATTGAAGCACACTTGTTTATTGATGTCTAAAATAGCTATAATTCTAAATAAATTCCCATTTATATAGAGGTCAATTCCAAAAAATCAATTGTCGATATTCAAAAATTATTTGATTATTCTCTACTTAATTGTTAATGATAAATCTACAAATATTTTAGATCAAATTATTATCAATTACGTTGCTTATATCGCTTTTTTTATAGAAATTTAGTTTGTTTCTTTTGGTTATACTAGTATCATAATGTTAAATTTAATAGAATATACTGTTCATTTCATAATTAAAGTGGCATAATAAATCGTACAATTAATTGAAGGTGGGTTAATTATGAAAACAATTTCGTCTGTTACAATTCCAAAAAGAGAGCAGGAATCTCACAAAGGCGATTATGGTAGGATTTTATTAATTGGTGGAAATGCTAATTTAGGTGGCGCTATTATGTTAGCTGCAAGAGCTTGTGTATTTAGTGGAAGTGGTTTAATTACAGTTTCTACACATTCATCAAACTTTGCTGCTTTACATTCACGTTGTCCTGAAGCAATGGTTTCAGATATAACTGACTTGAAAAAACTCTCTAAATTAATAGAACAATCAGATTGTATTTTGATTGGACCTGGACTCGGCTTAGATTTTAAAGGCAATAATACTTTAACGTTTTTATTCCAAAATATTCAGCCTCATCAAACGTTAATTATTGATGGTGATGCTATTACGATATTGAGTAAATTAAATCATACTTTACCAGAATGTGAAATTATCTTTACGCCCCATCAAAAAGAATGGGAAAGACTCAGTAATATACCAATCGAAGAACAAACTTATGAGAGAAATAAAGAAGCAGTCAAAGCATTAAATGCTACTGTCGTCTTGAAACAACATGGTACGGAATTATACTTTAAAGATCATGAATATAAATTATCTATAGGTACACCTGCTATGGCAACTGGTGGTATGGGTGATACTTTAGCAGGGATGATAACAAGTTTTGTAGGACAGTTTGATTTAGAAGAAGCGGTTATCAATGCTACTTATATGCATAGCTATATAGGTGAAAAACTTTCTAAAGATATGTACATTGTCCCACCATCTAAACTTATAGATGAAATTCCTTATGCTATGAAATCATTCGAAACAGAATAAAACATATAAAAATACTCCCTCCTAAAACTTCACTATAATAACAGTGACTATTAAGAGGGAGTATTTTATTTATTATTCTTCGTCGTCTTCATCGTCTTGTTTTTCAATATCTTTGTTTACACGATCCATGAAGTCTTCTCTTAGTTCTTCTTTTTCATTTGTATTCTCTGTTGCTGGTGTATCTAAAGTTTCTTCTAGTACACCTTCAATTGGAGATTCTGCTATTTCATTTTCATCTGGTTCAACTTTTGCAACTGTTGCAACTTGTTGGTTTTCACCTAGACGAATTAATCTAACACCTTGAGCGCTACGACCATTTTGAGAAATATCAGCGACATGTAACCTAATAATGACACCTGAATTTGTGACAATCATTAAGTCTTCGTCACCTGTTACAGTCGTAATACATACTAGACTACCATTTTTCTCTGTTAAAGTGGCAGTCTTAATACCTTTACCACCTCTGTTAGAAATTCGATATTGGTCAGCAGCAGTACGTTTACCATAACCATTTTCAGTGACGATTAAAATCTCATCTTGTTCTTCTTCGTCGGTAACGTCTAATCCAATTACTTCATCATTTTCTCTTAATGAAATACCTCTAACGCCTGCAGCAGTTCTACCTAATGGACGTAGTTTCGTTTCATCAAATCGAATTAATGAAGCATGTTTCGTTCCGATAATAATCTCTTTCGTACCATCCGTTAGTCTAACCGCAATCAACTCGTCGTCTTCTTTAAAGTTAATCGCAATCTTACCGTTTTTGTTAATACGAGAGAAATTCGATAGTTTAGAACGTTTTACAGTACCTTTTTTCGTAGCAAATACTAGGAAGTCTTCTTCACTAGATAGATCTTTAACTGCTATCATTGTACTGATTTTTTCATTTTTATCAATTTCTAAAGCATTGACGATTGGTAAGCCTTTAGACTGTCTAGACATTTCAGGAATTTCATAGCCTTTTAGCTTGTAGACACGACCTTTATTCGTAAAGAATAATACATTATCATGTGTACTTAAAGTTACTAACTGGCTAACGAAATCATCTTCGATTGTATTCATTCCTTGTACACCACGTCCACCTCTATTTTGAGAGCGATAAGTGGATACAGGTAATCGTTTAATATAGTTGTTATGACTTAATGAAATAACGATCTGTTCTTCAGGTATTAAGTCTTCATCTTCAATTTGATCAAGACCTGCAGCAGTTATTTCAGTACGTCTTTCATCACCATATTTTTCTTTAATCTCAATGATTTCTTCTCTAATAATTTCTAGTAATTTTTCTTCGTCATTTAAGATTTCTTTAAGTTCTTCGATAAGTTTTAGTAAATCTTGATATTCACTTTCAATCTTACCGCGCTCTAATCCTGTTAATCGACGTAGACGCATATCTAGAATGGCTTGTGCTTGTCGTTCAGATAATTTGAAATGATTTTGCAAGCCTTCCATTGCTTCTGCATCGCTTTGAGATTCACGAATCAATTTAATAATTTCATCAATATGATCTAATGCAATACGTAAACCTTCGAGAATATGCGCTCTATCTTGAGCTTTTTTCAAGTTATATTTCGTACGTCTAGTTACAACTTCTTTTTGGTGTTCTAAATAATGATATATTACAGAACGTAAGCCTAATAGTTTAGGTTTACCGTTAACAAGTGCAATCATGTTTACACCGAATGAAGTTTGTAATGGTGTTTGTTTATATAAGTTATTTAATATAACATTCGCATTAGCATCTTTTCTAACTTCAATAACAATACGAAGACCAACTTTTAAGCTTGTTTCATCTCTTAATTCTGTAATGCCTTCGATTTTTTTATCGCGTGCTAATTCTGCAATTTTTTCAATCAATCTTGCTTTATTTACTTGGTAAGGAACTTCTGTAACAATAATGCGTTCTTTACCGTTTTTCATTACATCAATTTCAGCACGAGCTCTCATTAAAACTGAGCCACGGCCTGTTTCGTAAGCACGTCTTATTCCGCTTCTACCCATAATTAAACCAGCAGTTGGGAAGTCAGGACCTTGAACGATATCCATTAATTCATTTGTTGTAATTTCTGGATTATGACTTAGCGCAAGAACGCCGTCTATTACTTCGTTCAAGTTATGCGGTGGAATATTTGTAGCCATACCAACTGCAATACCTGATGTACCATTCACTAACAAGTTAGGGAATCTAGCTGGTAAGACTACCGGCTCTCTCTCATTACCATCATAGTTATCTTGGAAATCAATTGTATCTTTATTAATATCTCTTAATAATTCACTTGTTATTTTAGCCATACGTGCTTCTGTATAACGCATTGCAGCAGCACCGTCACCGTCCATTGAACCAAAGTTACCTTGACCATCTACTAATGGATAACGATAACTGAAGTCTTGCGCCATACGTACCATTGCTTCATAAATAGATAAGTCACCGTGTGGGTGATATTTACCCATTACGTCACCAACGATACGTGCAGATTTTTTATATGGTTTGTCTGAGGTCATACCTTGATCGTTCATACCATACAATATACGTCTATGAACAGGTTTTAAGCCATCTCTAACATCAGGTAGAGCACGAGATACAATAACACTCATTGCATAATCTAAAAATGACTCTTTCATTTCTCTACTGATGTTACGTTCACTCACTCTTGATTGAGGTGTTTCAGCCATTAATTATATCCTCCTTAAATCGTAAATTGTGCTTTAAATATCTAACGTTGCGTATTCAGCATTTTCTTCAATAAATTGACGACGAAACTCAACAATATCTCCCATAAGCATTTCAAACGTTTCGTCAGCTTCTATCGCATCTGTTAGTGTTACTTGAAGCATTGAACGATTTTCAGGATTCATTGTTGTTTCCCACAATTGATCTGCATTCATTTCTCCAAGACCTTTATAACGTGCTATAGACAGTTTAGGTGTTGAGCTTAACTCTTCTTTTAATTTATCTAATTCTCTATCGTTAAATACGTAATATTTCTTTTTACCTTGTTCTACTTTATATAAAGGTGGTTGTGCAATATAAACATATCCCGCTTCAATTAACGGTCTCATAAATCTATAGAAGAACGTTAATAACAATGTTCTAATATGCGCACCATCTACGTCAGCATCAGTCATGATAACTAATTTATGATATCTAGCTTTACTAATATCAAATTCTCCACCAATACCAGTACCTAGTCCAGTAATCATAGAGCGTATTTCATTATTTCCAAGTATTTTATCAAGACGTGCTTTTTCAACGTTCAAGATTTTACCACGTAAAGGTAAAATAGCTTGTGTTCTAGAGTCACGACCTAATTTAGCAGACCCACCAGCAGAGTCACCCTCAACGATGTATAATTCACATTCATCTGGTTTTTTACTTGAACAGTCTGCAAGTTTACCTGGTAGACTTGAAACTTCTAATGCTGATTTACGTCTTGTTACTTCTCTTGCTTTTTTCGCTGCTAGACGAGCTCTTGACGCCATAATACCTTTATCTACAATGATTCTAGCTACATTTGGATTTTCAAGTAAAAATCTTTCAAATAGCTCTGAGAATAGTTTATCAACAATTTGACGCACTTCAGAGTTACCTAGTTTTGTTTTTGTTTGACCTTCGAATTGTGGGTCACTATGCTTGATAGAAACAACAGCAGTAAGACCTTCTCGAACGTCTTCACCTGAAAGCTTTTCTTCGCCATCTTTAAGAAGTTTATTCTTAGTACCATAACTATTAATCACTCTTGTTAATGCTCGTTTAAATCCATCTTCATGCGTACCACCTTCATAAGTGTGGATGTTGTTAGCATAAGTCAGTAAGTTAGTCGCAAAACCGCTATTATATTGAATTGAGATTTCGACTTCTACATCCTCTTTAGTATCATGAATGTAAATTGGATCATCAAATAAAACTTCTTTTGATTTATTTAATAATTCAACGTAAGACTTAATACCACCTTCGTAGTAATAAGAATCTTCGAGTATATTTTCATCGTCTCTTTCGTCTCTAAGCGAAATTTGTATACCTTTATTTAAAAAGGCTAACTCACGAATACGTTTTTGTAGAATGTCGTATTCGTATTCAGTTGTTTCTGTGAAAATTTCTTCATCTGCTTTAAAGCGAATTGCCGTACCAGTATAATCTGTTTCACCAATAACTTTTAAGTCGAATTGAGGAATACCTCTTTTATATGCTTGATGATATATTTTGTTATTAAGGTGTACGTAAACTTCTAGTTGAGAAGATAGTGCGTTTACGACAGATGAACCCACGCCGTGTAGTCCACCAGATACTTTGTATCCGCCACCGCCAAATTTACCACCAGCATGCAATACTGTTAATATAACTTCAACAGCAGGTCGTCCCATTTTCTCTTGAATATCTACTGGAATACCTCTACCGTTATCTGTTACTTTAACCCAGTTATCCTTTTCTATTATAAGTTCTATATGATCAGCATAACCTGCTAAAGCTTCGTCGATACTGTTATCAACGATTTCCCATACAAGATGATGTAAACCTCTTGATGCTGTAGAACCAATATACATACCAGGGCGTTTACGGACTGCCTCTAAGCCTTCTAATACTTGTATCTGATCTGCACCATAACTTACTTCGTTATTTTGTTCTGACACGTATTTCCACCTTCACTTTCATCTACTCAATAATATTGCCTTTAGATACGTTAAATACCTTGGCATCTTTCATGATTTCATGTTCTATACCATCTACGGACGTAGTCGTTACAAAAGTTTGGACCTTTTCTTGGATCGTACTTAATAAATGAGTTTGTCGTTTATCATCAAGTTCACTCAATACATCGTCTAATAATAAAATTGGATATTCACCAACTACTTGATTAATCAATTCTATTTCAGCTAGCTTGATAGATAATGCAGTCGTACGTTGTTGTCCTTGTGAGCCATAAGTTTGAACATTCATATCGTTAACATGAAAACTGATATCATCTCGATGTGGACCATATCTAGCACTTCCACGCTCTATTTCTTTATCCATAGATTCATTTAATAATTTACAAAAAGCATCTTTCAAATCTTGTTGATTATGATGCGTTTCAGCAAGTTTAATATTAGGTTCATATTGAACCTTTAGTTCTTCGTTTTGACTTGTAATTCCTTTGTGAATTACTGCAGCAATCTTCTCTAACTCACTTATAAAATGCGCCCGCTTCAATGTGACGTTTGCAGCTTCTTCTGAAAATTGTTCGTTAAATACTTCAAGCATTGTACGATCTTTCATTTTGCCAATTTGCAATTGTTTAAGGTAATGGTTTTTCTGTTTAAGTAATCTTTGATAATTTGATAAATGACTTAAATAAACCGCAGACATCTGACCGAGTTCCATATCTATAAAACGCCGTCTAATTTGCGGGCTACCTTTAACTATATTCAAATCTTCTGGTGCAAACAGTACCACATTTAAGTGACCAATATATTGCGTTAATCTACTTTGTTCTAGATGATTGACTTTCGCCTTTTTGCCTTTCTTTGTGATGATTAAAGAAATTGGCATTTTTCCATGACGATAACTAAGTTCACCTTCTATTTTACCATACTCTTCCCCAAACTGTATGAGTTCTTTATCATTCGATGTTCTATGGCTTTTTGCTAACGCTAAAGTATAGATTGATTCTAATAAATTTGTCTTACCTTGGGCATTTTCGCCAATCAAAATATTAACATTTGGATTAAATTGAAGTGTACACTTGTTATAATTTCTATAATGGGTTAAATTAAGTTCTCTTAATATCATATCTATTCACTTAGATGATTGATGCGAAATTGACCTTCAGAAGGAATTTCAATTAAGTCACCATCATGTAATTTCTTTCCACGACGTGTCTCACGTTCGCCATTAATCAGTACTTCTTCATCTTGGAGGAACCATTTAGCTTGACCACCCGTTCCAATGACGCCTTCATTTTTTAGGAATTGCCCTAAAGTAATTTCGTCTTCAACTGAGATATCTTGTACCATTATCTTCACTCCAATCTTAATTAGTCATCTCTATATTATACCTTTTTTTCACTAAAAAATCATGTTTTTAGGTACAATTCATTAAATCAAAAATAAATCTATAAAAAATTAAAATATAAAAGAAAAAACAATACGCTAATATTTAAAATAAAAAGGCTATCCACAAAGTCAAAAGACAATGGGACAGCCTTAGTATTATATTGTTTTATCTTTTTTAGTAAAAATTAATATCAAACTAACCAATAAAAATGCAAGACCTGCTAAAAATGGAATTGTAATAAATCCAAAGACATTTATATATTCAGATGAGCAAGGTACACCTTGGGTACATGGTTTGATTTCTGCAAAGCCAGGTACTTTTTGTTCTAAATAATGCCATGTCGAAATACATAGTCCAATTAAAGAAATTGATAATGCAATTTTTTTAACAGAATAATCATTTTGAAATGAGCCAATACCTGTAATTAACACCAATGGGTACATGCATATACGTTGATACCAGCATAGCGTACAAGGTATAAAACCACGTATTTCACTGAAATATAAGCTACCTAAAGTTGCAACTAAAGCTATTACCCAGGAAATAAAAAGTCCGTATTGTTGTTTCAAATTGACCACCTAATTTGATTTATTTTTCTTTTCGATAGCTTTATCTATAGCTTCAGAAATTTTGTCATAATCCATTGGATCTGATAATACTTTACCATCGACAACAACTGTCGGTGTTATCTCGACATCATATTTTTTCGTTAAATCTGCATCGCTATTCATTTGTTTGTATGATTCTGAATTACGATTTTTAACTAATTTCATAATTTGTTCTTTTTTATCTTTATCAATATCTAATCCATTGACGGCTTTTTTCACTACAGATTGTGTTAACCATTCATCATCACCCTGCATATCGTGATCGTCAGGTTGTGCTTCAAATAAAGCTCTGTGGTAGTTCCAGTATGCATCAGGTGCAACTTTATTTACAGCATGTGCTGAAGCTGCGCCAAGTTCAGAACCTTCACCATGGAACGGTGCATTAACAAATCTATATTCTACTTCGCCTTTATCAATATAATCTTTTTCAATTTTATCCATGAAATTTGTTTCAAATGCTTTACATGCTGGACATTTGTAATCTCCAAACTCTACAATTTGCACTTTAGCATCACCCTTTTTATGGGTTGGATTATTCTTTGTATCTTTAGATAAATCTTTAGCTTTAACTGTTCTTTCGAAGAGACTATCTTTTTCTTTGTCATCTCCGCTTCCACCGAACACGACAAGCATAACAATACCCGCAACTATAATTAGAATTGCAATCATAAGAAATATAATATTGCTATTACTATTTTTGTTTGCCATTTTAATCCCTCAATCTCTTTAGTGATAATATAAATTTTATACTATCGCTTACATAAATTCTACACGCTTCTGTAAAAAAACATTAAGGTTTTGTGACAAATGTATAGCACTTTTTATAATGAATTAATTTTTAGTCATGTTTAATGCATTTTTAAAGTTTTTAATAAGTCCTTTATCATAAGTTAACACACTGCCTCGATAAGTTTTTGCAGCGAATATTAATAAAAGGATACAAGTTACAATTGAAATAAGAATACCTAATAATATATGCCACTCTGGCGTAGTGTCAGAAATTGTTCTAAGCAACATAACCATTGGCGATAACAGTGGTACGAAGCTTGTTATCTTAACAAGCATAGTATCTGGAGTTCCAATACTAAACATAGCAATATAGAAACCAGCTAAAGAAATAAATGTTACTGGCATCATCGATTGTGCTAAATCTTCTATACGGCTCGTTAAAGCCCCTAGAATAGCCGCTAAGGTAATATAGGTAATTACCCCTATAATTAAGAAAACAAGCCCATATACGATGATTCTTGTAGTCTCAGGACCAAATTCCACACCGACTGCATCAAATAAGCCTTTTAAATCAAAAGCAAATATGCTAATTACAATGGCTAAAATAATAAAGAATATTTGTGTAAAAGCTACTGCTATCACAGATAATATTTTAGCTGCGACATGAATAGATGGTTTAACGCTCGTCACAATCATCTCGATAACTCTAGTAGTCTTCTCAGTAGCAATTTCTGTACCGATTTGATTCGCATAATTCAACGTAATGAAAAATGATAAGAATAGGATGATGTAAACGATAGCTATATTTAAAGCTTGTACTTTCGGTTTAACATCACTTGATTGTTTTTCGTCATCTTTTGACTTAATTTCTTTAGTTTGTACATCACTTGGCGTATTAAGTGCCTGTAAGTCTTTCTCTGATAAATCTAATTTTTGAGCAGTTAACGATGATTGCATTTGACTTAATGTTGTTTGTAAAGTCATTTTCTCATTTTCATCAACTGAACCTTTTTCATAAATTGTGCCATTTAATTTTTCATTTTTTATTTCAACTTGAATAAGGCGGTCGTATTTATCATCTTCCACACCTTTTTTTCCTTTTTCCAGTGATACTTTTTCAACTTTTTCTACATCATCATCTTGTTTATATTGTTTTTCTAACCCTTTATAAATCATTTCGTTATCTGTTTGAATTGCAACTGTTTTGGAACTATTATCAAAGAAATCGACAATTTTATCCACATTACTTAATGCAAAGATTAATAGCATAAATAATGCAGTCATAATAATAAATGATTTACTTTTTACTTTTTGTAAGTACGTTAAATTAAATGTAGGCCAAAACTTATTCATGTTGATCACCAACCTTAGCTATAAAGATATCATTCAGAGATGGCTCAGCAACTTGGAATCGTTTAAGATAACCAAGTTTAATTGCTTGATTATATATTTCTTCAGCATATCTTTCATCAGTAATTCTGATTTTAACGCCTTTTTTCGTATTCTCAAATGCTTCAATTCCCTCGAAATCTTTTAAGAATGAAAAATCATGATTCCCCTCAATGTATATATCTTTTTTGCCAAAGTCATCTTTCACTTTATCAAGAGAACCAGAAACAACTGCTTTTCCTTTACTCATAATACATATATAATCACAAAGTTCTTCAACCTGTTCCATTCTGTGTGAGCTGAATATAATCGTTGTGCCGCGTTCTTTTAATTCTTTAACAGCTGATTTTAATAATTCAACGTTTACTGGGTCTAAACCACTAAATGGTTCGTCTAATATAAGCAATTCAGGTTTATGTATGATAGCTGCTATAAGTTGTACTTTTTGTTGATTACCTTTAGATAGAGCGTCTATTTTTTTATCTTTATTTTCAAATGCATCAAATCTTTTTAGCCAATAATCAAGTTCTTGATCAATGTCTTTTTTATTCATGCCTTTTAATTCTGCTAAATATCTAATTTCTTCAAATACTTTTAATTTTGGATGCAAGCCTCTTTCTTCTGGTAAATAGCCGATTTTATTAGTCATTTTGTAATCAATCGGTTTATCATTAAATTTCACAACCCCAGTTGTTTTAGGTAGTAAGCCTAAAATCATGCGGAAAGTAGTTGTTTTACCAGCACCATTCCCACCTAAAAAGCCATACATTGTTCCTTTCGGTACTTCTAAACTGACATCTTGCACTGCATTAAAGTCATTAAACTTCTTAGATACATTTTCGATAATTAATGTCATAAGTTTACTCCTTTTTACTAGATTGAATATCCGCTTGTGAGATATTCTCGTCATCTTCAAAGATGAATAATTCATCAATCGTTACGTTAAACACTTGTGAAAGTTTATGTGCCAACACTAAAGTTGGATTGAATTTATAACGTTCAATTGAATTAATTGTTTGTCTCGACACATTGACTAATCGAGATAATTCACTTTGAGTCATTTTTCTTTCAGATCTAAATTCATAAACCCTGTTTTTCAATTAATCACTTCCTGTCAAGTTAACTTTACAATAAATCAATTTTTTTAGTGTGTCAAGTGAACTTGACATCTATTATAAAAAAATGAGGAACCCCTATTAATAAAGGATTCCTCAAGCTATAACTAAATATAATTAATATGTTCTAATTGGTAAAATCAATTGAATAACTGACTCGTCATCTTTTGGTTTAAGTATGAATGGTCTCATTGTTCCAAAGAATTCTACGTGTACATCATTGTTATCAATTGCTTTTAATGCATCCATCATATATTTAGAGTTAAAGGAAATTTTTAAAGATTCCCCTTCAACTTCTTCAGTAGTAACTTCTTCTTTTACAGTACCAATTTCTGGAGATGTAGAAGATAATTCTAATTTGTTAACGTCTGTAGATAGTTTAATAACATTGTTTCCACCTTCACGTGCTAATAGTGATGCACGATCAATTGCATGATAGAATTCGCTATTATTCACACCTAATTTTGTTTCATAATTTTCAGGGAATAATCTTGTTGTATCAGGATAGTTACCTTCTAGTAATCTTGAAATAAAGTTAATGTGTCCAACTTTAAATAACACTTGGTTACTAGCAAAGAATATGTTGATATCATCTTCTGAATCCGAAACAATCTTGTTCAATTCAGATAATGCTTTACCTGGAATGATTACATTTTTATCTTCTATGTCTTCATCTTCTAGTTTAAGCTTTCTTAATGCAAGTCTGTGTGAATCTGTTGCAGTACAGATAAGTTCTTTGTCTTGTATCAACCAGTTTACACCTGTCAACACTGGACGTGTTTCTGACGTGGACACAGCAAAGTTTGTTTGAGCAATAATATTTTTTAGTACTTTAATTGGTAATTTAATGGCATCATCTTCTGATACTTGTGGTAATAACGGGTATTGATCTGGGTCTAATCCACTAACATTAAATTCAGAATGACCTGAAGTGATTAATGTTTTGAATTGATCATTTGTTGATAGATTTACTGTTTTACCTGGTAATTTCTTAACGATATCAACAAAAAAACGTCCTGGAAGTACTACAGAACCTTTTTCTTCTATGTCTACTATTTTTTCACCATCAATATTTTCTTGAATTGTAATTTCAATTGATATTTCAGAATCTGATCCTGTTAATATAATACCTTTATCTGTTGCATCAATTTTAATTCCTGTAAGTATTGGTAATGTAGTTCTTGGTGAAATGGCTTTTAATGTATCATTCAATTGATTAAGAAAGTAATCTCGTTGAATTGTAAATTTCATATCTTATAAACTCCTTCCAGTCGTTATATATTAATTATATATCTTTTAAATTCGTAGTAATAGTAATAGGGGCTGTGGATTGGTGGATAACCTGCTTTAAAATGCGATATAAAAGTTATTCACATGTTGATAAACTGTGTATGGATGTGAACAACTTATCCACATTATCCACGTATTTGTTTTTCTAGTTGTTCTAAATCAGTCTTTAGTTCTGGATTATTTTCTATATCATTTCTAATTTTTTCATGAGCATGAATCACTGTAGTGTGATCTCTTCCTCCGAATTCTTCACCAATTTTAGGTAATGAGAAATCAGTAAGCTCTCTTGAAAGATACATTGCAATTTGTCTAGGATATGCGATAGATTTAGTACGTTTTTTGGCTGAAAAGTCTTCGATACGCACGTTATACATTTTTCCGACAACTTGTTGAATATCTTGAATCGTAATCTTAGTCGATCTAGGTGTCGAGATGATGTCTTTTAGTGCTTCAGCAACTAAATCAGTATTAATCGGTTTGTTTCTTAATTTAGAATAAGCCAAGACTCTTGTTAAAGCACCTTCTAATTCACGAATGTTCGATTGAATAGAATTCGCTATATAAGTAAGAGCTTCAACTGGTAAATCAAGGTTTTCTTCTTCAATTTTCTTCTGTAAAATTGCCATTCTCGTTTCAAAGTCAGGCGGTGTGATATCTACAATTAAACCCCATTCAAATCGAGTTCTTAAGCGATCTTCTAATGTTGGAATTTCTTTTGGTGGTCTATCACTAGAAATAACAATTTGCTTTTTGTTTTGATGTAAATCATTAAAAGTATGGAAAAATTCTTCTTGTGTTTGTTCTTTCTTTTGAATGAATTGAATATCGTCTATTAATAGTACATCGATATTACGATATTTATCTCTGAAGCTTTCTGTATCATTTTTTCTGATAGATTTGATAAATTCATTTGTGAATTTTTCACTAGATGTATAAAGAACATTAGCGTTTGGATTTTGTTCTAATACATAGTGACCAATAGCGTGCATTAAATGTGTTTTGCCTAGGCCAACACCACCATATATAAATAGAGGGTTATAGGCGTTTGCAGGTTCCTCAGCTACAGCTAATGAAGCGGCGTGTGGAAATTGATTTCCTGGACCGATAACAAATGTATCAAAAGTGTTATTACTATTTAATTGGCTATTTGTTACTTCTTCATTTTCTTCAATTGTCTTACTTTTTGCAGGTTGTTCAGTAAAATCTTCACTTTCAAGATCGTCTTCTGATATAAATTTAACTTGAACTCTGTCGCCTATGACATTATAGATAAAATCTATGACATGTTCATGATATTTATTGGTTAACCACTCAGCTACAAAAGGACTTTGTGCTACAACTATTGCACGATTACTATCAATTTGATGTAGGTAAGTTCCTTTAAACCAAGTATTATAACCAGCAGAAGCGATTTGATCTTCGGCAATTGCTAATACCTGTTCCCAAATTTCTTCTTTTGAATTCATAAAAGTCCTCTTTCTAAAATTTTTATTGAGTTATACACATAAAATTGAATTGTTAATAAAGAAATACACAAGTTGTGAATAGTTATCCACAACTTACTCACAAACGGTGGATAACTATTTATTCCAATTTCCTTGTCCACAATCTTTACATGCAAGAATCTAACTAAGAATGATAGTAATATCAACGGTTTGTATAACTTATCCACACAATTATACTTTTAAACAAAAGGAGTTGTCAAATGCCTGTGAATATGTGAGGAATTGTTAGATTATGTTGTGAATAAAAAATAAATTTTAATAATTATCCACAAAATGATTAAAATTCACTGTGGATAAGTGGATAAGTATTATTTTTTACATTTTAAAATTCTGCTTGATTTTTAAAAATCATTTTGTTATAGTTTAGTAGTTATTGAAATTGTGACATTTCACGTGTATGGTATAAATAATTTTGAAATTAATCTTCTGATATATATAAATGAATATCATACAAGCAATTAACTACTATTTAATTAGATGTTAAGAATAAATAATGGAGGTGTTCTTAAATGGTAAAACGTACGTATCAACCAAATAAACGTAAACACAGTAAAGTTCATGGCTTCCGCGCTCGCATGAGCTCAAAAAACGGCCGTAAAGTATTAGCTCGCCGTCGTCGTAAAGGTAGAAAAGTATTATCAGCTTAAGATCACTGAAGAGCAGTGGTCTTTTTTTTGTTTTAATTGATGAAATTGTTTTGTATAATAAACAATAATTAAGTGATGTATTGTGGAGTGGATGTTTGTGGAAAAGGCTTATCGTATAAAGAAAAATAGTGATTTTCAAAGAATATATAAAAAAGGTAAGTCAGTTGCTAATCGTCAGTTTGTTATTTATACTTCAGAAAATGATTGTGAACACTTTAGACTTGGCATCAGCGTCTCAAAAAAATTAGGTAATGCTGTTACTAGAAATAGAATAAAAAGGTCAATTAGAGAGTGTTTTAAAGTTCATAAAGAAAATATCATTCCGAAAGACATCATTGTTATTGCTCGTAACCAGGCAGTAGACTTGGAAGTACTCGAAACAAAGAAGAGTTTAGAGCACGTGTTGAAGATTGCTAAAGTTTTTAATAAACGTATTCCCTAAGTATTTTAATAATTACTAGGAGGTTGCAGTATGCTTAAATCAAACTATGAAGGACAATCAGTAGAACAAGCACTACAACAAGGTTTAAAAGATTTAAATGTTCAAGAGCAACAAGTAAGAATCGATGTAATAAATGAAGGTAAAAAAGGCATTTTTGGTTTTATGAAGCAAGATGCTCGTATTGAATTAACGATTATTGATCCAGAATTAAAAGAGTTTAATTCAATAGAAGATTTAAGAAATCGAAATCAACAAAATGAACAACAAACGCGAGATCTAGATGAAGATACAGAAAGCAACAATATAACAGAAGATAATGAAAATACCGTATCAGAAGATAATTCCAATCATTCTCAGAATGAGAAGAAAAACGCGTTAAATGACATCGCAGACCAAACATTAGAGTATATATTGAATATCATTAAAGAAATGAATATTAATGTAGAAGGGTCTTATAAAATTAAATCTAATACATTGTATATCGATATGTCGTCTGATCAAGCTTCCTATATAATAGGTAAAAGAGGGCAAGTGTTAAATGCCTTACAAACTGTCGGACAAAATTATATGCATCAATATATTAAAGGATATTACACGTTAATATTAGATATTGAATCTTATCGAGCGAAACGTAAAGAAACATTAGAGCAGCTAGCTATAAATATGGCTAAAAAAGCTAAACAAACGAAGAGACCAGTTAAGTTAGAACCAATGTATAACTTCGAAAGAAAGATAATGCATCAGGCATTAAGTAAAGTTGAAGATATCGAAACATACTCTGAAGGAAGAGAACCTCATCGATATTTAGTCATCAAGAATAAATGATAATGGTCGGAGTGAGTTATCTCGCTCCGCATTTTTTCGAACAATATATTCGAAAATTGTAACAAAACCATTTACAATCAAAAGAATGAATAGCATGAATGGTGGAGGAGAAAAATAATGGAACTAGATACAATTACAAGTATCTCTACGCCTATGGGTGAAGGCGCAATCGCAATTGTACGTTTAAGTGGTCCGGATGCGATAAGTATCGCTGATAGTATATATAAAGGGAAAAAACAATTATCAGAAGTCGATTCACATACGATTAATTACGGACATATTTTGAATCCTGACAGTGGCGAAATTGTTGAAGAAGTAATGGCGGCTGTTATGAGAGGGCCTAAGACTTTTACAAGAGAAGATATCGTAGAAATTAATTGTCACGGTGGTCTAGTAACTGTTAATCGTGTACTTGAATTAACGTTATCAAATGGAGCAAGAATGGCGGATCCGGGTGAATTTACAAAGAGAGCTTTCTTACATGGTCGTATTGACTTATCACAAGCAGAAGCAGTGATGGATTTCATACGTTCTAAGACGGAACGCGCATCCAAGGTAGCCTTAGGGCAGATGGAAGGGCGTCTAAGTGAACTTATAAAAGGGCTAAGGCAATCTATACTAGAAATACTAGCACAAGTTGAAGTTAATATAGACTACCCTGAGTATGATGACGTAGAAGAAGCAACATCTCAATTTCTATTAAAAGAAGCTGCTAACATAGAGCAAGAAATCGATAAATTATTAAAGACAGGTCAACAAGGGAAAATTATGAGAGAAGGCTTGTCTACAGTAATAGTAGGTAAACCAAACGTTGGTAAGAGTTCAATGCTTAATAATTTAATTCAAGATAATAAAGCAATCGTTACAGAAGTAGCAGGGACGACTAGAGACGTATTAGAAGAATATGTTAATGTTCGTGGTGTGCCTTTACGATTAGTGGATACAGCAGGTATTAGAGAAACAGAAGATATCGTAGAAAAAATTGGCGTTGAAAGATCAAGGAAAGCTTTGTCAGAAGCAGATTTAATATTGTTCGTATTAAATTATAATGAATCACTGACAGAAAGTGATTACCAATTGTTTGAAGCTATTAAAAATGAAGACTTCATAGTTATTATAAATAAAACAGATTTAGAACAGCACCTTGATATGGATGAGCTGAAAGAGATGATAGGTGACCATCCTATCGTCCAGACATCGATGGTAGAACAACAAGGTATTGAAGAGTTAGAACAAAAGATATCAGAATTATTCTTTGGTGGACAAGTTCAGTCACAAGACATGACTTATGTATCTAATTCAAGACATATTGCACTGTTAAAAGACGCGAAGTCTTCAATTAATGACGCAATTCATTCAGCTGAAGAAGGCATTCCAATAGATATAGTACAAATTGATTTAATCAAAACTTGGGAATTGCTAGGTGAAGTTATAGGTGAAGAAGCAAGTGAATCACTTATTGACCAATTGTTTAGCCAATTCTGTTTAGGAAAATAAAAGGAGGAAAAATTTTGACACAAAAATATGATGTTATTGTTGTCGGAGCAGGGCACGCTGGTGTAGAAGCAGGATTAGCTTCAGCGAGACGTGGCGCAAAAACTTTAATGCTTACAATTAACTTAGATAGTGTAGCGTTTATGCCATGTAACCCATCAGTTGGTGGTCCAGCAAAAGGTATAGTTGTAAGAGAAATTGATGCACTTGGTGGACAAATGGCTAAGACAATTGATAAAACACACATCCAAATGCGTATGTTAAACACTGGTAAAGGTCCAGCAGTACGCGCATTACGTGCTCAAGCAGATAAAGTATTATACCAAGAAGAAATGAAACGTGTATTAGAAGATGAGCCTAACCTTGATATTATGCAAGGTATGGTAGAACGTTTAATTATAGAAGATGATGTAGTAAAAGGCGTGGAAATGGTTATCGGCACTCAATATCTAGCTGATTCTGTTGTATTAACAACTGGTACATTTTTACGTGGTGAAATTATTTTAGGTAACTTAAAATATTCAAGTGGTCCAAACCATCAAATGCCTTCAATCACATTAGCAGACCATTTAAGAGATTTAGGTTTCGACATAGTTCGTTTCAAAACTGGAACACCACCTCGTGTTAATGGTGGGACAATTGATTACAGTAAGACTGAAATTCAACCAGGTGATGATGTAGGTAGAGCATTTAGTTATGAAACGACAGAATATATTTTAGACCAATTACCATGTTGGTTAACTTATACGAACGAACAAACACATAAAGTGATTGATGATAATTTACATCTATCAGCAATGTATTCAGGCATGATAAAAGGTACTGGTCCAAGATATTGTCCGTCAATTGAAGATAAATTCGTAAGATTTAACGATAAACCAAGACACCAACTATTCTTAGAGCCTGAAGGTCGTAAAACTCAAGAAGTTTATGTACAAGGTTTATCTACAAGCTTACCTGAAGAAGTACAACGTAAAATGTTAGAAACAATACCGGGACTTGAAAAAGCAGATATGATGAGAGCCGGTTATGCTATTGAATATGATGCAATTGTACCTACACAATTGTGGCCGACATTAGAAACTAAATTAGTTAAAAACTTATTTACTGCAGGTCAAATTAACGGAACTTCTGGTTATGAAGAAGCGGCTGGTCAAGGTTTAATGGCTGGTATTAATGCGGCAGGAAAAGTATTAGGTAAAGAAGATGTTGTATTACGTCGTTCTGATGCTTATATCGGTGTATTAATTGATGACTTAATAACAAAAGGCACAAATGAACCATATCGTCTATTAACATCACGTGCTGAACACCGTTTATTATTAAGACATGATAATGCCGATTTAAGATTAACAGATATCGGTTACGAAATTGGTATGATTTCAGAAGAACGTTATGCTAAATTCAATCAAAAACGTGAAAGTATCAAAGCTGAACAAGAGAGATTACAATCTATTCGTATTAAGCCGAATGAACATACACAAAGTGTTATTGAAAGCCGTGGAGGTTCAGCACTTAAAGATGGTATATTAGCTTTAGATTTATTACGTAGACCAGAAATGGATTACAATGCTATCATGGAAATCTTACAAGAAACTTCTCCAGTTAATGAAGACATCCAAGAACAAGTTGAAATTCAAACGAAATATGAAGGTTACATTCAAAAATCATTAGCTCAAGTTGAGAAAGTTAAACGTATGGAAGACAAAAAAATACCTCTGAATATTGACTATGATGCAATCAATAGTTTAGCTTCTGAAGCAAGAGAAAAACTTAAAGAAGTTAACCCGTTAGATATTGCACAAGCATCTCGTATTTCAGGTGTTAACCCAGCAGATATATCTATCTTACTTGTTTATATTGAACAAGGTAAAATCCAGAAGGTGGACTAAAATGAACGAACAAACTTTTATCAACTCATTAAAAGATTCAGGTATTACACTTACTGATCAACAATTAAAACAATTTGAGACATATTTTGAAATGTTAGTTGAGTGGAATGAAAAAATTAACTTAACAGCAGTAACAGAAAAAGAAGAAGTGTATTTAAAGCACTTCTTTGATTCTGTGACACCTGCTTTTTATGTAGATTTTAATGAAATCGAATCTATTTGTGATGTAGGAGCTGGAGCCGGTTTTCCAAGTATTCCACTTAAAATTATATATCCACACTTACAAATAACGATTGTAGATAGCTTAAATAAACGTATTAAGTTTTTAAATGAATTAGCTAATAAACTTGAAATAGATAAAGTGAATTTTGTACATGATAGAGCAGAAACGTTTGGCAAAGGACAATACCGTGAAAGCTTTGATTTAGTAACGGCACGCGCTGTAGCAAGATTATCTGTATTGAGTGAGTTGTGTTTACCATTAGTTAAAAAAGGCGGGCAGTTTGTTGCATTAAAAGGTTCTCAAGGCGATGAAGAATTAGATGATGCACAGTTTGCAATTTCAGTGTTAGGTGGAAAATTAAATAAAGTTTATGAATTTAAACTTCCATTAGAAGAAAGCACAAGACAAATAATTGCGATTGATAAATTTAAACAAACACCTAAGAAATATCCAAGAAAACCAGGAACACCTAATAAAGAACCTTTAACAAAATAATTTCCTGGGAAATACGTAAGAATGAAAGTGGGTAGATTGAAATGAAAAAACCTTTTTCTAAATTATTTGGACTTAAAGACAAAGAATTAGAACACATAGAAGAAGCAAGAAATGAAGGCAACGTCGCGATAATTTCAACAGAAAAAATTGTGCCTAACCGTTATCAACCGAGAAAAGTTTTTGATGAGTCAAAGATAAAGGAATTAGCGCAGTCTATTAAAGAACATGGATTGTTACAACCAATTGTAGTTCGTCCAATAGAAGAAGGTATGTATGAAATTATTGCAGGTGAACGCAGATTTCGCGCAATTAAACATAACGATCTACCTGAAACTGAAGCCATCATAAAGCCCTTAAATGATAAAGAAACTGCAGCTGTGGCACTTATAGAGAATATTCAACGTGAAAATCTTTCAGCTATAGAAGAAGCAGAGGCTTATAGAAAATTACTTGATTTAGAAGGAATAACACAACAAGACTTAGCTGTAAGCATGGGGAAAAGCCAATCATTCATAGCAAACAAATTAAGATTGTTAAAACTATCAGAGCCCATCGTCATATCATTACAAAAAGGTGAAATTACTGAAAGACATGCAAGAGCTTTGTTGGGATTAGAAGATGAAGAACAACAAGATGTCTTAACGGCTATTCAGTCACAAAATTTAAATGTTAAGCAAACTGAAGATCGTGTAAAAAAAATACGAGGATCTGAAAAAGTAAAAGCTAAACAATTTCAATTTGAACAAGATATAACTGAAGCAATTGATGCACTTGGACAAAGTATTAAAAATGTTGAAAAAGAAGGCATCAAAGTAAAACGTATAGATGAAGAACATAAAGACTTTTATGAAATTACGATTAAAGTTTATAAAAGGAATTCTTAAATATAATATATGAATTATGACTACCACCAAATTATTTATTATTTTGATGGTAGTTTTTTATTATTACTTATCCAATCGTATAAGTAGTGATTAATTATTTTTAAGTATTGTTTTTTACTAATATATAATTTATACTTTGATTTGAAAGCGTTTGCAAACAAAAGGGGGATTTTGCATGATAACATTTTTAGTATCAATTGCTTTGTTAATTATAGGGTATTTTACATATGGTAAATATATTGAAAAAATGTTTGGTGTTAAAGAGGAGCGTCCGACTCCTGCTCATGACCAACGTGATAATATTGATTATGTTCCTATGTCGACGAATAAGAACTCATTAATACAATTGTTGAATATAGCAGGTGTTGGACCGATATTTGGACCTATTATGGGCGCTTTATATGGTCCAGTTGCGTTTTTATGGATTGTTCTTGGATCAATTTTTGCAGGAGCAGTGCATGATTATTTAACAGGTATGATTTCTATACGTAATAAAGGGGCTCATTTACCTGAATTGGCGGGTAAATTTTTAGGTAATGTTATGAAACACCTTGTAAACGTGTTTACATTGTTATTGTTATTACTTACAGGGACAGTTTTTGTTACGAGTCCGGCGTTACTTTTACATTCGTTAATGGACGGTAGAATAGCTTTAGGTATTATTATATTTGTGATTTTCTTATATTATTTCTTATCAACAGTTTTACCGATTGATAAAATTATTGGTAAAGTTTATCCGATATTTGGTTTTATTCTAATGATTTCAGCTGTTGGTATTTTCATTAGATTGTTGATGACTGGTGCAGAAATTCCTGAATTAACGTTGAAGAATATGCATCCTGATTCAGCGCCTATCTTCCCACTATTATTCTTTACGATTACTTGTGGGGCTTTATCAGGTTTCCATGCTACTCAATCTCCAATCATTTCTAGAACGACAAATCGTGAGAAAAATGGTCGTATGATATTCTATGGCATGATGATTGCAGAAGGAATTATCGCTATGATTTGGGCTGCTGCTGCTATGAGTTTATTCGGTGGTTATGGTGGACTTCAAGAAGTACTAGCAAAAGGGGAAGCGGCGCTTGTAGTGAGTGAAGCATCTACTATGTTACTAGGCTCAGTATTTGGCACGCTTGCAATATTAGGGGTTATTGTATTGCCAATTACTAGTGGTGATACGTCGTTTAGAAGTGCAAGAATGATTCTTGCTGATTATTTCAACTTCGGTCAAAAGCAAGTTTGGAAACGATTCGCAATAGCAATTCCAATGTTTGTGATTAGTTTTATTCTAACTACAGTAGATTTCACAATTTTATGGAGATACTTCTCGTGGGCTAACCAAACAACTGCAACTGTGGCGTTATGGATTGGTACGATGTATCTATTGTTATCTAATAAGAACTTCTATGTAGCTTTAATACCGGCACTCTTTATGACGTGGAATATATTCACATATATTTTAAGTCAGCCAATTGGTTTAGGTATAGATTTATCGCTTAGTTATTGGTTATCAGCTGGCTTAACGATACTATGGACGATGTATTTCTATTATATATATCGTAAAAATAGTGAAACAGAATTTGAAATTGATCATCAAATTTTATCACCAACAACACCTAAATATTAATATAAAAGCAGAACCTTTCGATCTCCACCGAAAGGTTCTGCTTTTTTGTTACGTATTTATTTAATATAGGTAAGGGGCTGCCATATAATACTCGCTCAAAAATACTATATGGCAGTGTGCTATTAACTTGGGCTAATAGCAAATGCTCGGACAGGGAATCCGGGGGCATTTTTAGGTTTTGGACTAATGGCTAAAATGACTGAACCACGTGTTGGTAGTTCATCTAATCCGGTTAACAGTTCTATCTGGAATGTATCTAAACCGAGCACATAACGTTCACCTACGATGTCGTTATGTTTACGGATATCAATAGAAGCATCTGTATCGAACGTTTCATGTCCTATTGATTTTATTTTTCTTTCTTCGAATAAATATTTCAAGGCATCTAATGACCAACCTGGTAGATGCTCGTTTCCATCTGCATCTCTATTTTCAAATTGTTCTTTATCTGGCCAACGTTTAGACCAATCACTTCTAAAAGCGACAAATGTATCTTGTTCAATTTGACCATTCTCAGCTTCCCATTTAAGGATATGTTCTTTTGTTAATCTAAAGTCTGCATCTTGTTCAACTTCTTTTGAGAAGTCTAGTACTATTAAAGGTAAGACCGTTTCTTGTAAACCTAATTCATGTAGATAACGTTTATGTTCTACAAAATGAATAGGGGCATCTATATGTGTGCCATATTGTGTTGCAAATTGCCAAGATTGAGCAAAGAATCCATCATCTTTCACTTGATATAAAGTTTTTGTTTCAGCATTTTCAAATGATGAAAAATGTGGAGATTCAGAATCAAAAGTATGCGTTAAATCGACCCATTTATATTTCTTTAGTTGGCTCAGTGATTCCCACAATGGATATGACATAACATCACCTCTTATTTTGATTAATTTGGTTGTTTGACTGTGTTATCTTGACGTAGCTTTTCAACTGAACGAACAAGCACATTTAAAGCTTCTTTAACTTCGTCTTCTTTTCTTGTTTTTAGACCACAATCTGGGTTAACCCAGAATAATGAACGATCAATTTCTTTAAGTGCTCTATTGATAGCAACTGTAATTTCTTCTTCTGTTGGAATACGTGGGCTATGAATATCATAAACGCCTAAACCAATACCTAAATCATATGTGATGTCTTCGAAATCTTGAATTAAATCACCGTGACTTCTAGAAGTTTCTATTGAAATAACATCCGCATCTAGTGATTTAATAGCATGAATGATTTGTCCGAACTGAGAATAGCACATATGCGTATGAATTTGCGTTGAGTCTTGAACAGATGATGTTGATAATTTAAATGAATGTACTGCTTTATCTAAATAATCTTCATGATATTCTGAACGAAGCGGTAAGCCTTCTCGTAATGCTGGTTCATCAACTTGTATAATTTTAATACCTGCGTCTTCAAGTGCTAGCACTTCCTCGTTAATAGCAAGCGCGATTTGGTCTTGTACTTCACGTCTTGGAATATCAACACGCTCAAATGACCAGTTTAAAATTGTAACAGGCCCAGTAAGCATACCTTTAACTGGTTTATCCGTTAAACTTTGTGCATATAATGTTTCATCAACTGTTAATGGAGCTGTCCATTTAACATCACCGTATATGATTGGTGGTTTTACAGCACGTGATCCATAAGATTGAACCCATCCAAACTTAGTTACTAAGAAGCCATTTAACTTTTCACCAAAGAATTCAACCATATCATTACGTTCGAATTCACCATGAACAAGTACGTCTAAGCCAATATCTTCTTGAATTTCAATCCAACGTTTAATTTCATTTTCAAGGAACTCTTGATACTGTGCATCAGTAATTCTATTGTTCTTCCAGTCAGCACGATATTTTCTTACTTCCCTAGATTGTGGGAAAGAACCAATCGTAGTTGTAGGTAGGTCAGGTAAATTTAATAATTGATCTTGTAATACTTTTCTCTCTTTAAATGGTGTTGCACGCTCTGATTTAACAGCTTCATAATCATATTCTAATTGTTTGAATGATTGACCTTCAAAACGTTCAAATTGTTCTTTTAATTGGTTATATAAAGTATCATCTTGTTCATTAAATAATTGTTTTAATGCGTATAATTCATCTAATTTTTCTGTAGCGAAACTTAAACCATCGCGTATTGAATCATCTAAAGTTTCTTCTTCTAATGTAACTGGTACGTGTAATAAAGAAGATGAAGGTTGAATAACAAGTTCGTCAGTATAAGATTGTAAAGTTTCAATCAATGATTTCTTTTCTTCAATATTAGCTGACCAAACGTTTCGACCGTCTACAATTCCAGCAAATAAAGCTTTTTCTTTAGGGAATAGTCCGTCTTGGATTTGTTTTAAGTTATAACCATTATCATGAACGAAGTCTAACCCAAATCCGTATACAGGTAATTTACCAACGAAATTCAAATCAACGCGTTCAAAGTATGTTTGTAATACGATATTAGTTGAAGCAGCTTCTTTATTAAAGAAGGCATATGCTTCTTCTGTGATCTCTTGTAATTCATTAGCTTTATCTGTAACAAGAATAGGTTCATCTACTTGTATATATTCAGCACCAGCTTCTGTTAACGTTTGGAATACTTCTTTATATAAAGGTAGTAATGTTCTGACTTTCTCATCAAAAGTTTGGTTTCCGCCTTTTGAAAGTGCAACGTAAGTGATAGGTCCTAAAATAACTGGATGAGTATTTACACCTAATTCTTTTGAAAAATTAAATTTATCTAGTAATACATTACGATTTAATTGAGGTGTTACATTATCCCATTCAGGAACGATGTAGTGATAGTTAGTATTAAACCATTTAATTAAAGCACTAGCTACATGCTCTTTGTTACCTCTAGCAATATCAAATAGTAAATCATCATCTACTTCGCGACCTTGAAAACGTTCTGGAATGATATTAAATAATAATGATGTATCTAAAACATGGTCGTAAAGTGAAAAGTCACCAACAGGTATTTGATCAACATGATGATTTTGTTGGATTGTTAAAATTTCTTTGTGTAAATCTTGTAATGTTTGATCAAGTTCAGTTTTGTCTATTTTATTTGACCAATAACTTTCAATTGCCTTTTTCCATTCTCTTTTCTTACCTAGTCTTGGGAATCCTAAATTTGCTGTTTTAATTGTCATAATATTGCCTCCTTAGATTGTGTACCAGTTATGGATTTTGAATACTGTGCAAGTTCAACTGTAATATCATATTTTAAAAATGGTGTGACTAAATACAGACCATTAAAATATTGGTGAATCGTGTCGATTAATTCTTTACTTAAACTTATGCTAAGTGCTCTAGTTGCCTCTTTATCATGTTTGACTTTTTCAAAGGCATTAAGAACACCTTCAGATAATTTGATACCGGGTACTTCGTTGTGTAAAAACAGTGCGTTATTATAGTTGGTTATTGGCATCACTCCTATAAATATTGGTGCATCTAGATGTTTAGTTGCTTCGTATATTTCTTTTATTTTTTCAGGTTCATAAACAGGTTGAGTAATAAAATATTCAATGCCTGAATCTAGTTTTTTCTCTAGTCGTTTCACTGCTGGTTCTAATCTTCGAACGTTTGGATTAAATGCTCCAGCTACTGAGAAATTTGAATTCCTTCTTAGCGATGCTCCGTCTGCGTTAAT
This sequence comes from Mammaliicoccus sp. A-M4, assembly GCF_022386955.1. Classification (NCBI taxonomy): domain Bacteria; kingdom Bacillati; phylum Bacillota; class Bacilli; order Caryophanales; family Staphylococcaceae; genus Mammaliicoccus; species Mammaliicoccus sp. A-M4. The sequence goes on along the minus strand of NZ_JAJNHH010000008.1, from coordinate 71,244 downwards.
ACCTTGATTAAACTGTTGTATAATTTCTGCTAAACCATTTGAATTAACATCGAATACGCTTGTTGCACCTGGGAAATTCCCTACTTTAGAAGGGTCTCCTGTGATTGCTAAAATATCATTAATTCCTAAAAGCGATAGCCCCATTAAATGAGATTGTAGACCGATTAAGTTTCTATCTCGACAAGCTAAGTGTACGAGGGGTCTAATTTTATAGTTTTGTTTAATAATACTTGCTGCAGCAATGTTAGAAATTCTAACGCTAGCTAAAGAATTATCAGCAAGTGTTATCGCTTCTACTTCAGCATCTTCTAAAGCTTTAACACCTTTGAAAAACTTGTCTGTATCTAGATGCTTTGGTGTATCTAATTCAACGATAACGGTAGGTTTTTGGCTAACGAGTTCGGTAATGCTAGGTTCTTGTTTATCTTGTTTTTGATATTTCTTTGTTTCTATCGGTATTACATTTTTATGATGTACAGGCTTTAAATATTTTACGACTTCTTTGATTTTCTTAATGTGTTCTGACGTAGTACCACAGCAACCACCGATAAGGCGGACGCCTTGATTTACAAGTTCTTTAGCAGATTTTGAAAAGTATTCAGCGTTATTGCTATACTTAAGTTCATTTTCTTCTAAATCAAGTAAGCTTGCGTTTGGATAACATGAAAGATATGCATCTTTAGGAATATCAATATGTTTATAAGTTTGAATCATATGATAAGGTCCATGGTGACAATTCAGTCCAACAATATCTGCTCCTGCATCGAGTAAAGACTGCAAAGCATCCGGTATAGGTGTACTATTTCTTAAGAAATTCGTGTTGCTTGCTGTTAATTGAGCTATAATCGGTAAGTCATATTTTGCTCTAGTATCTTTTAATACAGCGAGTAATTCTTCTAAGTCGTAATATGTTTCAAAAAGTATGCCATCCACACCTTCATTTACTAAAGTCTCAATTTGTATTTCTGTATGGTATTGAATGGACTCAATGGATAAGTCACTTTTTCTTATGTTTCGAAAACCACCAACAGTTCCTAGTATGAATGTGTCTTCATTGCTTGCTCTTTTAGCGATGCGTACTGCTTCTTTGTGTATATCTTTGACGCGGTGCTCTAAATTATATATTTGCAATTTTTCAAAGTTAGCACCGTATGTGTTGGTTTGAATAACATCAGCTCCTGCTTCTATATAGGAGCGATGTATTTTTTCTATCTTTTTTGGATGTGTTAAGTTATAGCTTTCTGGACAAGTATCTAATCCTTCTGAATAAAGGATTGTACCCATTGCTCCGTCAGCTATTAAGATACGGTTCTTCAACGCCTCTTTCATCTTCATATATAGCCTCCTTTAATGCCCAATCGATATCTGTAATCAATTCTTTGACATCTTCTAATCCGACTGAGAGTCTGAACAAACCGTTAGTAATACCACGCTCTGCTCTAATTTCTTCTGGTATTGCAGCGTGACTCATTGTAGCAGGATGAGAAAGTATCGTTTCGACACCACCTAAACTAACTGAAACAAGTGGAATATTGAGATGATCTACAAATGACTGTGCTTTTGACTCGTCTTTAAGTCTAAATCCAATAACAGCACCACCATTTTTAGCTTGTCTTAGGTGTGTGTCATTAGTAATTGGATAATAAACAGTTTCAATCGCTTCATTTGTTATTAAATATCTATATATTTGTTCAGCATTATGAACACTTTGTTTAAATCGAATTGGTAATGTTTTTAAATGCTTTGCAAGTGTCCATGAATCGTACACACTTAGACCTGATCCTGTTCCATTTTGAATGAGATAAATATCTTCTTTTAATTTAAGATCATTCACGACAACTGCTCCTGCAATCAAATCACTATGGCCGCCTAAAAACTTAGTAGCAGAGTGAACAACGATGTCAGCGCCTAATTTAAGAGGTGACTGTCCAAGTGGTGTCATAAATGTGTTATCAACTGCCAATAGTGCATCGTTACGTCGTGCTATCTGTCCAACTCCATCAATATCTGTCACTTTAAATAGTGGATTGGAAGGTGTTTCAACGTAGATGAGCTTTGTATTAGGTTGAACTGCGTTTTCAACTTGGTTTAAATCAGTCTGGTCAACTGTTGTAAATTCGATTTTAAATTTTTTAAGAATTTGTTCGGTTAGTCTAAAAGTACCGCCGTATACATCATCCGGCAAAATAACATGGTCTCCAGGTTCTAATGTGAGAAACACTGCAGTGATAGCTGCAATTCCTGAACTAAAAGCAAATCCATACTGACCGTCTTCTAATTTAGCTAATTTTTCTTCTAGCAACTTTCTATTTGGATTTCCACTTCTTGCATAATCAAATTCTTGATTTTCACCTAGTGTATGTTGGTGAAATGTTGATGAATAATATAATGGTTGGTTACTTGATAAATGTTCATGTCCGCGAGTTGAGTCTAAAATTAATGAAGTTTCTTTTGAATAGCTCATAATGACACTCCTTCTTTTTTTGATTTTTTCAGAGCTTGAAGTATGTCTTGGTAGATGTCTTCGTAATCTTCAATTCCTATTGATAGACGAAGTAAGTATTCATCAATGCCACGTTTGTCTTTTTCTTCATCAGCCATATCAACATGCGTTTGCGTATACGGGAAAGTGATGAACGTTTCTGTACCACCTAGGCTTTCAGCAAAAATACATAAATTTATATTTTGTAAAAATCGATCTACGCTATAGTCTTGTTTCAATCTGATGCTTAACATGCCTGTTCTTCCTGAATAAAGAACTTCTTCTATGCTGTTTACTGATTGAAGTGACTCAGCTAATTTTCGAGCGTTTTCTGTAGCACGGTCTAATCTTAGATGTAAGGTTTTCAAACCACGTACTAGTAAATAACTATCGAACGGTGAAAGTGTAGCGCCGATCATATTGTGAAATTGTCCGAGTAATTCACCTAAGTTATCATCTGTTACTGTTACAACACCTGCTAATACATCATTGTGTCCGCTTATATATTTAGTAGCAGAATGTAAAACGATATCTGCACCATCTTTTAATGGAGTTGATAGATACGGTGTTAAAAATGTATTATCAATGATTGTTAAAATGTTATGTTCTTGGGATATTGCATACAATGGATCTAAATCAACCGAGAACATTAACGGGTTTGATATTGGTTCGATAAAGAATGCTCTAGTATTTTCAGTTAAAGAAGCATTTACTTCATCAATATTTGAAAAATCGATGTATTTAAATTTAATATTGTATTGTTTCTCATAAAATTCAAAAAGTCTAAATGTGCCACCATATAAATCAAAAGAAACAAGTATTTCATCATTTGGTTTAAATAAGTTACAAATCAATTGAATGCTAGCCATACCACTTGAAGTTGCAAATGAGTATTTTCCACCTTCAAGTTTTGCAAAAGCTTCTTCAAATTGTGAGCGAGTTGGGTTTTTAGTTCTTGTATAATCAAATCCAGTAGAACAACCTAATTTTTCGTGTTGATAAGCTGTAGAAAGATAAATTGGATTTGTTGTTGCTCCCGTTCGATCTTTTGTTAATGAAATTTGAGCGAGTTGAGTAGATTTCATAATTGCCTTCCTCCCTAATTAAATATAAAAATAAAAAAAGCTTCCGTCCTTTAAACCCGAAATGACTCGGATGTAAAGGACGAAAGCTTAGCTCGCGGTACCACCTTTGTTTGTAATGACATTGCTGACATCACCTCTATAAGTACGCCATCTCTTAATAAAATATACAGTGGCAGAAAAGGAATAGTACAAAAAATTTCCAGTACGCCATCAATATAAGAGATTTTAATACTGTATCGCTATAACGGGCGATCCCGTTGACACCTCAATATCGATGTCACCACTCCAAGGCCATTTTCAATCTTTCTTTCAATATTCCCTTTCAGCAAATAGGAACTCTCTGTTAATTGCAGTGCTAAGATTTACTTTCCTTTTTATCGTGCTTTTAATTATTATTTCGTTGTTGATATATTACACATTACTATGCGCTTATTTTTTTGTCAACAACTTTTCTGAATATTTTAATTTATCCGTTAATTTTTCTTTTGTGCATAAGGTGTTTAAAATTGTTATAATTTAGTGTGCATGTTTTACGTGAAACAAATTAAAGGATAGACGCGGTGATGAAATGAAAGAAAGAAATTATGAATTAACTCAAAAAATTTCTTATAACCATAGTAGTGATCAAATTATTGAAATTCCATTAGATAAATTAAGAAGAAATCCTTATCAACCACGACAGTTTTTTGATGAAGTAGCATTACAAGATTTAACCCAATCCATTTCACAGCATGGTGTGTTACAACCTATCGTCGTCAGAGAAACGATTAAAGGGTACGATATTGTTGTAGGTGAAAGGCGTTTTCGGGCTAGTCAATTAGCCGGTAAGCAGACTGTCCCAGCAATTATTAAAGACTTAACAGATGAAGAAATGCTAGAATTAGCCATTATCGAAAATCTGCAACGAGAAAATTTAAAACCTTTAGAAGAAGCGAAAAGTTATGCGACGATGATGGAAGAATTAAACTTGAGACAACAGCAAGTTGCTGATAGATTAGGTAAGTCACGATCATACATCGCAAATATCTTAAGGCTACTTAATCTGCCACCAAGTGTTAAAAATATGATTAATGAAGATCAGTTATCTAGTGCACATGGAAGAACGCTACTAGGTTTAGAAAAAGAACATAACATTGTTGAAGTGGCCAAAAAAGTCATCAAAGAACATATGAGTGTTAGGGCGTTGGAAGAGCATGTGAAGCTCTTAAATGAAAAAGGAAAACCAAAAAGTAAAGCTCATCAAAATAAGCCGCAATTTATTATGAAACATGAGTATCAATTAAAAGAAAAATTTGGAACTAATATTGATATTCATAAAACGAAAAAGTCTGGCAAGATATCACTTGAATTCAATTCAGAATCTGAGTATAAAAGAATAATAGAATTATTGTTAGAACAGTAAAGAGGTGCAAAATTGAAAAAAATAAACAACATCATCCATAAATTAATTGATCCATTTATGAACCCTGACAATTGGCAGAAATGGATAGAACAGATATTTATTGGCTTATTTTATATTATACTCGCGTTTATAATCATTAAAATATTGCATAAATTAATAGAAAAATTCTTCACTACTAAATATGGAACGAAGCGGGTAGGGAAGTCTAACAAACGTGCAAAAACAATGGTAAACTTATTACAGAATGTAGTTTCATACGTAGTTTGGTTTATTGTTGCTACAACTATCTTAAGTAATTTAGGGATTAGAGTAGAAAGTATCATTGCCGGAGCTGGAGTAGTCGGTTTAGCAATCGGTTTTGGTGCACAAGCATTAGTAAAAGATGTCATAACAGGATTCTTTATTATATTTGAAAATCAATTTGACGTCGGAGATTATGTAAAAATTAATACGACTGGGACAACAGTAGCAGAAGGTACTGTACAATCTATTGGTATGCGATCAACAAGAATCTTATCCTTTGAAGGAGATTTAACAATCTTACCAAATGGAACTATGAACGAAATAGTAAACTTCTCAATTCACAATGGTATGGCTATTGTAGAAATACCTGTTTCTATTAAAGAAGATCTAGATAAAGTAGAACAAAAATTAGAAGTGTTTTTACCAACTATAAAAGAAAAATATGCAATTTTTGTTAATGAACCTGAAATATTAGGAGTAGAAACTGTAACAGCAGGTGAAGCTACTATAAAAATTGCAGGAGAAACAGAACCAAACGCACATGGTACAGGTGCACGTATTTTAAGAAGAGAAATAAAATCATTCTTCGATAAAGAAGGCATACAATCACCAATACCAACTATGGTTTCATATAATCCAAATAATATTCAATAAATATCTAAAATGGAGGCTGTTTCATGATAAAATCATATGACTTAAATGATATTGTAGAAATGAAAAAACAACATGCATGTGGCGTCAATAGATTTAAAATCATAAGATTGGGAGCAGACGTTAGAATTAAATGTGAAGGTTGTTCACGTAGTATAATGTTACCAAGGCAAGAATTTGATAAAAAAATCAAAAAAATATTAGAAAAAGGACAAGGTGAATAAAATGGCATTAACAGCTGGTATCGTAGGTTTACCAAACGTTGGGAAATCTACATTATTTAACGCAATAACAAAGGCGGGAGCATTAGCGGCAAACTATCCTTTCGCTACAATTGATCCAAACGTTGGTATCGTAGAGGTGCCGGATCATCGTTTACAAGAATTAACTAAATTAGTTAAACCAAAGAAAACAGTACCAACTGCTTTTGAATTTACAGATATAGCAGGTATCGTTAAAGGTGCTTCTAAAGGTGAAGGATTAGGGAATAAATTCTTATCACATATCCGTGAAGTAGATGCTGTATGTCAAGTTGTACGTGCATTTGAAGATGAAAATGTTACGCACGTTTCAGGTAAAGTAGACCCAATTGATGACATAGAAGTTATTAATATGGAATTAGTGTTAGCTGACTTAGAGTCAGTAGAAAAACGCTATGAAAGAGTCGCGAAAATGGCGAAACAAAAAGATAAAGAAGCTGTTGCCGAAGAAAAAATATTAGCAAAAATTAAAGAAACATTAGAAAATAATGAACCAGTAAGAAGCATAGAGTTTACAGCCGAAGAAAAAACTATTTTAAAACATTTAAGCTTATTAACAGCAAAACCTATGTTATATGTAGCAAATGTAGCTGAAGATGAAGTAGCAAATCCTGAAGACAATGAATATGTGAAACAAATCAAAGAATACGCAGATAATGAAGGATCAGAAGTTATTGTTATTTCAGCGAAAATAGAAGAAGAACTTGCAACATTAGATGATGAAGACCGTGAAATGTTCTTAGAAGATTTAGGTGTAGAAGAAGCAGGTCTAGATAAATTAATACGAGCTTCATATAACCTATTAGGATTAGCAACATACTTTACAGCAGGTGAACAAGAAGTAAGAGCTTGGACATTTATAGAAGGTATGACAGCCCCACAATGTGCTGGAATTATTCATACAGACTTCGAAAGAGGATTTATTAGGGCAGAAACAGTAAGTTATGATGACTTATTAAGTAATAATGGAATGGTTGGAGCTAAAGAAGCGGGCAAAGTTAGACTTGAAGGTAAAGACTATTTAATGAAAGATGGAGACGTCGTTCACTTCAGATTTAACGTGTAAAAAATGATTGTAAAAAGTAATGCTGTGTGCTATAATTCTTGATTGTGAGTAATGAAAATTATTCCTTGCTTAATACAAAAGATATTAAGCCGCATAGACCACAAGGAGGTGTAAATTGATGAGAACATATGAAGTAATGTACGTAGTACGTCCAAATATCGAAGACGAAGCTAGAAAAGCTTTAGTTGAGCGTTTCAAAGGCGTTTTATCTTCAAACGGTTCAGAAATCATCGAAGAAAAGGATTGGGGTAAACGTCGTTTAGCTTATGAAATCCAAGACTTCGCAGAAGGTTTCTACAATATCGTTAGAATTAAGGCTGAAAATGATGAAGCAATCAATGAATTTGATCGTTTATCAAAAATCACTGGCGATATCATTCGTCACATTGTCGTACGCGAAGATGAAAAATAATTTTAATTTTTAAGATATGGGGGAGATTAAATGATTAATCGTGTTGTATTAGTCGGTCGGTTAACTAAAGATCCGGAATACAGAGTAACACCCTCAGGCGTTCAAGTTGCTACTTTTACTTTAGCTATTAATCGTACTTTTACGAATCAGCAAGGTGAAAGAGAAGCTGACTTTATCAACTGTGTCGTTTTTAGACGTCCCGCAGAGAATGTAAACAATTACTTATCTAAAGGTAGTCTTGCAGGTGTTGAAGGTCGTTTACAATCTCGTAGCTACGAGAACCAAGAAGGTCGTCGTGTTTATGTAACTGAAGTTGTTTGTGATAGCGTTCAATTCCTTGAACCTAAAGGCGCAAACCAACGTCAATCAGGTAATGATAACCAATCATACAACCAGAAAAATAATAACGAATTCCAAAACTATGGACAAGACTTTGGCGGTAACCAACAAGGCCAAAAAGCACCTTCAAATCAACAACAGTCAAATAATAATCAACAATCAAGTAACCCATTTGCAAATGCTAATGGACCAATTGATATCAGTGATGATGATTTGCCGTTCTAAACAGTTGATTTAAACGTTTATATATAAACTTAACGAGAAGGGAGGAACACAATCATGGCAGGTGGACCAAGAAGAGGTGGTCGTCGTCGTAAAAAAGTTTGCTATTTCACAGCAAATGGTATTACACATATCGACTACAAAGATACAGATTTACTTAAGAAATTTATCTCAGAAAGAGGTAAAATCTTACCACGTCGTGTAACAGGTACTTCAGCGAAATACCAACGTATGCTTACAATAGCTATTAAACGTTCACGTCACATGGCTTTATTACCATACGTTAAAGAAGAACAATAATATATAACGTATAGCAAGACCCTTTAGCAATCAGGCTAGAGGGTTATTTTTGTGTTTGAATTTATGGAAAAAAGGGCAGAAAAAGGGCAACGTGTGAGAAAGTTGATATTTTAAGCATAAAAAAAGAGGCAACCTCTCGGTCAACCTCTTAAAACGGAAAGAACAAAGTTCTTTCATAATAAACAAGAGATTTTAAAAAGTATCTCTTGGAGACAATTGTCTCATTCCTTATATATAATACTAATTGTTCTTGACATAATAGTCAATCATTTTGTTGAGGGATAGAAAAAAATAAGAAAGGGATGGTACATTTCTATAATGCTTATATTTTCTATTTTTACGTTCTTTGAATGCTAATAATTCATTTTTTCTATTGTTTTTAATACTATCACTACAATACTTCGAATGTAATATAAATAATGAGAGTATATCTATAATTGGTAATACTTTTAGATTGATTTCTGAGAGTCCTTGTTTTTGACCAAGTTTTTTTAGTTCTCTTTCAGTTTTTAATTTATATCTTGGGATTAAATTAAGCATTAAGGGCTGGCTATGGGCACATTTATTCCTAACATTTTTAGTGAATTTAATGAACTTACCAGCTTTTCGTAATTTATCGTCATTAGTTCTAGCGGAATAAAATTCTACAAATGCAGAAAATTGTCCGAAAGGCATTAATTCTAAACATACCCATACTGGAGGATCATTGTAGTATTTTTGAAAACTAGGCATAACTGTATTATCTCTTTTTATAACAGTAGTAAAAATTTTATTTAGATCGCCTTGATGATTATTGATAAAATCTTGCATAATTTGGTAACCATCTTCTTTATCATCATTAGTTATTTTTTCAAGAATATCAGTTTTTAGAGAATGTTCAATATCTAAACACATTGGTAATAACATGTAACGTAACCTCATATCTAAAGTTGCGAGATCTGATAGTGCGGAAAATTCAAAATTATAATTTCCACTACTATCTTTAGGTATGTTTTTTCTGAATGAAGATAGTTTAAAAAAGTATGTGTTATTTTTCAATATTTCTTTAGCTTCATTCTCTTTTATTTCGTTAAATAAAATACCTAAAGATTTTAATTTTTTGATTTGTTCTTCATAGTTTAACTTTGGCTTTCTACCCATTTCAACTTTCTATCCCCTCTAATTATTCATCATATCTTTTACCATTTTATCCGTAATATATGGCTACTGTTGCTTTATAATCACTATGCCTTACTCTATCTCGATTGCCAGTAAGGCATTTTTCTATTATTAAGATAACTCTTAGATAATATTATATCTAAAATAAGAGCGCATCCTTTATAAATATTATAATATAATGGATTTATAAAGCTATAAAATATATAATGGATTTATAAAGCTATAAAATATATAATTATTTTGTCGGGTGGGGATGAGAATTGGATATAAAAGAGGTATTAAAATTATTTGAAAGTAATTTGTTACATGATAACATTTCAGATTCAGTGCTAAGTGAATTAATGAATAATGTAGGCAACACAGATTCTGATATTCGTGAAAAGACTACTGAAATAATTTGTTTATTAATTTTAAATAATAAATTAACTGATATTCAAATAGATAAAATATTGTATATGAGCTTGAGAAATTTAAATATAAACTTGGGTAATGATGATTCTGATAGTGTATTTTTAAGAAGTTTTAGTTCTTTAATACTTGCTTCTATAGTAGAAAATGATATTAAAAGTAAAACTTTTGAACGAGATACTTACAATGAAATTTTTAATGCAGCGATTTTTTATTATGAAAAAGAGCAAGATATTAGAGGTTATATACACAATAAAGGATGGGCGCATAGTATTGCACATGGGTCGGATTTAATAGTTGCTTGTATAAAATCTGATTTTTATTTAAAGAATTATAACAGTATGGTTATGAATTTGATTAGTAATAATCTCTTCAAGTTAACAAAAGATTCTCTACCATATATTGATGATGAAGATGAGAGGCAAGTATTCATAATTGAATCATTATTAGAAACAGGGTTCTCTGATATAGATTTAAGTAACTGGATAAATGATATTCAAGTTAAATTAAATCAATTAGACTATACTGGAGTAAAATATTATAGAGCTCAAAAAAATATAACTGATATGTTTAAAACTTTATATTTCAGATTAAAGTTTAACAACCAATGTGAAAGAACACGAATGACAATTGAATCAAAACTTGAAGAAATATTTCTTAAAACTTACTTTAAAGATATTGAGAAGAAGTAGAATAATAATAAATTATAACACTATATTTCTAATTCACTAATAATAGTCGAATTTAGAATATAGTTGGTTTGGTATTTTTCGCTTAAAAATTTTATAAAATGAAGCAATTCTTTTGGTTCTATATTGCCGTTAAGAAATTGATCTTTTAATAATAAATACGTTGTTTTTTCTTCTTTATCTGAGATTTTTTTGAAGTATCCCCACATATGGTCATACGTGTTTATTATAGAACCTTTAGTTGGCGTAATCTGTTTAGCTTTATTTATTTCACTTTCTATTTCGTCTAAAGTGACAGGTGATTTTAGCATTTCTCGAATGCTTAAATAGTATTTTTGACTGTGCCACATGACTTCATATTTATGCTTAGCCCATAATAATTCACTGTTTTTATTATTTTTCATAATGATTAACCACACCTCTTTTACCTGTAATTAAATCATTCATAATAATTCTCCTAAACATTAATCAAACAGTTGCATCTTGCCGGTATCTTGTCATTTTGCCATTTATAATATAATAATTTAATATATTCTTCGTAAGCTGTGTCTCCGTATATTTTATCATTACCATAGACGTAAATAGGAGGTAAGTTTTCATCAGAAAAATGACTACGATTTTTATCAATGATTAGTGCTAAATTTGATAAATCTTGTTTAAATGACTCTGATCTTTTTCCACCTCTACGAATATGTTCTTTATTCATCTCTTTTAACAATTGGAAAGTATCTATAATATAAGGATTACCATCATTATAAACATGTTGAACAATTGGATGGTGTATATACTTTGTGTTTCCTTCAATTAGTTCCATATGAGCCAAGCATACTCTAATAATTTGATATAGCTCCAGTATCTGTTTAGATAAGCGTCTATTGTCTAGATATTTTGCACTGACTTCATGATTCGGACTTACTCTAAATATTTGCATATTAATCACCTAATCTATAAATACCATTTTGAGACTTTTATTTCGTGGTATTTTTAAACTAATACCACAAAATTATAACTATTCGATACCCTATAATAATGGGAAAGAAACTTAATAGTGAATTTCATAGCTATTACACAAAAATATATAAGACGGAAGGACCTCTTGTGAAAGTTGGTAAATAGGTATTTAAATAGATATCAAACCCCTCTATTTTGGATACTAGAGGGGTTTGATATCTAAAATTTATTAAATCTTAAGTTTTCAATTACATGATTTTCACTCTTATACAATACGAGATCTGATCTGTTTTTAGTTGGTAAAATGTTTTTTATTAAGTTCACTTCGTTTATATCTTCCCAAATTTCTGTAGCAATTTTGATTGCTTCTTCTTTAGGTAAATCACGGTATCTGTAGAAATGAGAATCTGGTTTTTGGAAGGCTTCTTCTTGTAGTAATAAGAAGCGATTGAGATACCATTTTTTCATGTTATCTATTGTTGAGTCTAAATAAATTTTATAGTCGATATAGTCGCTTACAAGTTCTTCTTCGTGTGGATTCACTTGGAATATGTTTACGCCTTCGATTATAAGGATATCGGGACAATCAACGTAATGATATTGTTCTTTAAGTCTGTCATATGTGATATGTGAATATGTGTATGTTGGTATATTTGGTTCATTTTCTTTTATTTGTTTTAAGTGATCAATAAGTATTTTTGTATCATAACTTTCAGGGAATCCTTTTTTAGAAAGTAAGTCTTTATCAATCAGTTCTTGTTTGGGCATAATATACCCATCTGTTGTGATAAGGTCGACTTTCCAATCAGGATTATATTCTTGGAGTAGGTGTAAGAGTAGTCTTGAAACGGTACTTTTACCTACTGATACGCCACCTGAGACACCAATTATAAATGGTGGTGTGTTATTTTTGTTGAGTAATTTTGTATTGATGTTCTGTGAGTAGTCTTTGTGAAATTTAACTTTGTTTGTCAAAAAGTTAATTAACGGCAAATATACTTCGTCTATTTCTGTAGTAGTTAAATTATCATTTAAGCTGATGATTTCATCTAAGTTTAAATGACTGACATCCATGTTTAATTTGAAATCTGTGTTACGCCATTCTTCTTTTGTGAATTTCATAATTTTTTCCTCTACTTTAAGAATTTATCGATTTTTTTACAGTACTCGTATAGGTTAACATAAAATTTACAAAAATTAACCTATTTATTTTTTAAATTTGCATATATAAAAATTTGAGCAATCTTCATTGCGTGTATATGCTTTTGTAATAGTTTGTATGTCGAGCTTTCTTTATTGTGTTTGATTTGTGCTTTAGATGATTTGTTGATAATAGATTCTATCGGCGGTAAAGCTTCTTCTAGCTTGATTTTATCGTAATACTCAGTTGATGTTATAACACCTTTAGAAGTTTTCAAAGCTTGTATTCTGTTAATTAAAAGCGAGTGTTGAGATGTATTTTCATCAAATTTACCGAGCATCTTTTCACAATTTGTAATAGTAGCGTTTATTGTATTTAAGGCTTCAGAGATTTCGGAAGTTGAGTAAGCCATCATAGATATCCTCGCTTTCCTTTATAGTAATTATATTTAGGATAAACGACATAGAATAAAAATCAAGTTAAAAAGACATAAAAACAGACTAGGACATAAATAAATGTCCCAGCCTGATTCTTTATATTGGCGGTAGCTAATTAGAATACAAATGCACTTATATTAAGCTTTTTCATCTCTAGTCTTACGTCATTTGATTTCCTTCAATTATTCGATTTACAAGCGTTATTGTTCCGGCTCGTTGAAGGGGAGCGTGACCTGATTTTAAATTGTTGTAGAGGATAAATTTTATATTAGCACTATCTATATCATATCTGTCCAACATATTACAAAAAGGATTAAACTGATTTTTCATATCTGATGAGCATAACCTATTTTGTACATAATAGATTTCTGGAACATAGTTTTTTTGTCTAAACAAACTAGTAATAGATAACCTAATAGCATATTTCTTCTTGATTTCTTCTGTTGAATAGTCAGGAAATATAGATGTATAAAGCTTATTTACATTGGTTTGATCATATTTATCAACATAACATTGAGGATTGTTAACAATGGCTTTAGTATCTTTATGTAACGTGGCAAGATACATGGACATAAAACCTCCTGCTGATGAACCATAATAATAGGTGTTTTCAGGTTGGATACTTAGCGTATTTGCAATCATTTGAGCAATATCACTATAATCCATTAAATAATGTCTATCTTCGCTGCCAACACCCCAACCGATTCTCAAGTTATTATTATGAACAGTTCTATCATCAATAAAAATACAACTTGCATTAAAGTCTTCGTGCCATGAATGTCTCATAAAAACTGGTGGCTTACTTTTATTAGGATCGATAGCACCGTTAGAGAAAATAATTAATTGTTCGTTGTTTTCTTTTAAATTCAAATGAATATAGAAGTCGATATTGTCTTTAAGAATTTTAACAGTTTGATTATTGTTTATTATCAAGTCATTGTACTTTATGTTTTCAAAATATAATGTTTCCACTTAATGGAGCACCCCTAATCGTATTTATCTGTGTATGATTAGCTTTTAATATATCAAAGTGGAAATTTGATTTACAATAAAAGCCCATAAATTTACAAAAACTTAACATAAGTCAAAATGATTTAGTAAATTTTGGAACAAAAAACCCAGAAGATATATGTCTTCTAGGTTTTTAAAATATTATATATTGAATAATCTTTGGAAGAAACCTTTTTTCTTTGGTTCTTCTTTTGGAGATTCTTCTGATTGATTGCTTTCTGCTGTAAGTGGTACAACTGTTTCATCGTTTGAAGTTTCAGAAGTAGTAGACTCTTCTTTGTCATCTTTAGCTTCTTCTTTAACTTCTTCTTTTTCTGAAGACTCTTTAGCAGTTTCTTTAGTTTCTGCTTTAACTTCTTCAGATTGTTCAGATTTAGTTTCTGCTGAAGCTTGCTTATTATCGTCATCTTGTTCGTTGTTTTCTTTTGATACTTCTGCAGCAGCTACAGTTACTTTAGAAGGTGTCTCATCTATATCTTCAGTTTTAACAGATTGAGTTGTAATCGCTTCAACTTCTTCTTTAGGAGAAGTTTCAGTTTGAGTAGTTTCTTTCTCCGCTACGTTAGTATTCTCAGTTGGCTCACTATTTTGAGTTTCTTGTGGCGCTTGTAAAGCTAAAGTTTGTTCTAATTTTTGTTGTGTAATATGTACTTGTTGTAGCATTTCGCCTAACATTTGTCTTTCTCTACGCATATGTTGTACTTCAGTTCTTAATTCATCAATTAATTGTTGAAGTTCAGGCGTTTGTTGAGTAGGTTCATCTTTCACAAGAACTTGTAAGAAATCTTTTTCTTTTTCTAAAGTTTCAAAAGCTTGATCATAACTGTTAGTTTCTTTCACTTTTTCAGCAATTTCTTGGAATAATTCAATATCTTCTTCTTGGAAATCTGTAGCTTCTCTTCCACGATATTCCGTCTTAGAAAGCTGATAACCTCTATCTTCTAAGTGCTGTACAATTTTTCTAACTTGCTTTTCGCTAAGACCAACCTTAGCTGAGAATTCTTTTGTTAACATTTCTATGCCTCATCCTTTATATAACAGTGTTTTCTATAGGTCGGGTTGTCTGCCGACAGACAACCGTCACGCTTCCCTTAATACATTACATGTATTTGTGATAAAGTTCAAGTATTAGTTAAATAATTCGTTATATCCCAATAAGAAATATGTTACTATTTAGGAAAATAGAATAATAAACAATAAATTGGAGCTGTTGTCGATGTCAAAAAATGCAGAGAAAAAAGCTTTTAAACCAATTTGGATTATCATTAGTTTTATTGTACTAATCACAATATTATTATTACCAACACCTAACGATTTACCTATTATGGCTAAGTGCGCACTGGCAATATTAGCTTTTGCCGTCATTATGTGGGTTACAGAAGCAGTTACATATCCAGTATCAGCTGTAATGATTGTTGGTCTTATTGTATTATTAACTGGTTTTAGTCCAGTTCAAGATTTAGCTGATTCATTAGGTAATCCCGCGGTGGATGGTAAAGCTGTTGAAGGAGATGCTTTATTAGGAACGAGTAATGCTTTAAAAATGGCCTTAAGCGGATTTTCAGGATCTGCAGTTGCGCTTGTTGCTGCAGCGCTTTTTCTCGCAACAGCCATGCAAGTGACAAACTTGCATAAACGTTTAGCATTGCAAGTTCTGTCAGTTGTAGGAAATAAGACTAATAGAATTGTTATTGGAGCTATAGTTGTTTCAATAATATTGGCATTCTTTGTTCCTTCAGCTACAGCACGAGCAGGCGCAGTCGTACCTATACTATTAGGTATGATTGCAGCATTCAATACGTCTAAAAACAGTAAGCTAGCTGCTTTACTGATTATAACGGCAGTCCATTCAGTATCAATATGGAATATTGGTATAAAGACTGCAGCAGCACAGAATATAGTCGCAATCGGATTTATTAATAAATCTATGGGGCAAGATATATCATGGGGCGAATGGTTCTTATATGCAGCACCATGGTCTATTATAATGTCAGTTGTCTTATACTTTGTGATGATTACAATTATTAAACCTGAAGAAAAGGAAATCGAAGGCGGGACAGAATTAGTTAAAAAACAATTAAAAGAACTAGGTCCTATATCAGCAAGAGAATGGCGACTCATCACTATTTCCGTTTTATTACTATTATTCTGGTCTACAGAAAAATTACTGCATCCTATAGACTCATCTTCCATTACAATCATCGCTTTAGCAATAATGCTTACACCTAAAATAGGAGTATTTACTTGGGAAGATGTCGAAAAGAAAATCCCTTGGGGAACTGTTATTGTATTTGGTATAGGAATATCTTTAGGAACTGTTTTATTAGAAACAACAGCAGCACAATGGTTAAGTGATAAAACATTCGGTTTGATGGGATTAAATCATATGCCTTTAATTGCAATCATTGCTTTAATATCACTATTTAATATTCTTATACATCTAGGGTTTGCGAGTGCAACGAGTCTTTCTTCAGCACTGATTCCTGTATTTATCGCATTAACACAAACGCTAGATTTAGGAGATCAGTCGATTGGTTTCGTATTAATCCAGCAATTTGTTATTAGTTTTGGTTTCTTATTACCAGTGAGTTCACCACAAAATATGCTCGCATATGGTACAGAGACATTCACAGTAAAAGATTTTATTAAAACAGGTGTACCAATTACCGTCATCGGTTATATATTAATAGTTATAATGAGTATGACTTATTGGAAATGGATAGGAATACTTTAAAATAAAAAGCATCTCACTTAACTGATTATTTCAGTTTGAAAGTGAGATGCTTATTTTTTATAAAATCGTGACAATTACACATTTTAGTTCCTAAAAATGACTATCTATTGATTTTAATATGTTCATCCTATAATAGTTGTCCGATGAATACTGCGATGATAATAATTGGTAAAACAAATCTAACTAAGAAATACCAAGTGTTAACGAAGAGTCGTCCTTTTTTACTATCTTGCATATTCAACTCTTTCATAATAGTAGTTTTATCAAAAATGTGACCAACAAATATTGTGACACCGAAAGCTCCTATAGGCATTAAAATGTTAGCTACTAAATAATCCATGTTATCAAAGAATGTACCGACACCAAATGTTAAGTTTTGCAACAATCCATTTGATAAAGCGGAAGGTATCCCAAAAATAAACACAAGCCCGCCAATAATATAAGCCCATTTCTTTCTATAATCATTATTGTTTTTTGTGATATTTGATATATTTAATTCGAGCAATGATATTGATGATGTAATTGCTGCGAACAAGAACAATAATAAGAATAATAAATAGAATAATGAACCTAAAAACATTTGATCAAAAACTTGTGGTAATATGATGAACAATAATCCAGGACCTTGGTTGGGTTCTAGACCAAAAGCAAAAATAGCTGGGAATATTGCTAGTCCTGCTGCTATTGATACACCGATGTTCATCCATACAATTGCATTAGCACTTTTAACGATATTCGTTTTTCTGTCTAAGTATGAAGCGTATGTCATCATTCCGCATGTACCTAGTGATAAGGCAAAGAAGGATTGACCAAGAGCATATAACACACCTTCAGAGCTTAAATCAGCTATTTTAGGAGTAAGGAAATATTGGATACCCTCTAAAGCGCCGTCTAAAGTTACAGATCGAATGATAATGATTAAAAATGATAAAAACAATAGTGGCATCATGATTTTTGATGCTTTTTCTATGCCTTTTTCTACGCCTTTACTAACAATAATAACGGTGATAAATATAAACGCAAATTGACTTGCTAATGCGAAGAGTGGATTTGAAATATAATCATTAAAGATATTTCCGTATTCATTGGAATGCGTTAAACCAACGCTATCCAATAACGTCCTAATAATATATAAAATAATCCAACCGCCGATAACACTATAGAAAGAAAATAATACAAACACGGTTAAATTACCAAGCCAACCGATTAAATTGAAAGAAGACTTACCAGAAACTTTCTTGAATATATTTGTTGAGTAAGTCTTTCCGTATCGTCCTAATATAAACTCACTTAATAGTAGTGGTAAACCAACTAGTAGTGTAAATATGATGAAGATGAATAAAAATGCACCCCCGCCATAAGTTCCAGCCATGTATGGGAATTTCCATACAGCACCTAACCCAATAGCTGATCCCGCACTTGCTAATATAAATCCAATATTAGAAGACCATTGTGATAAATTTTTCATAATAAACCTTCCTTTATATATAAAATACTTTAAAGCGTTAAAGCGTTCATGTAAAAAAGTCTTAGCGCAATAAATTCTACACTCTATTAAGTAATAAAGCAATATAAAAAATACCCTAAAAATTAGAATTTTATCTAACTTTTAGGGTTTGATTTGAATTAATATCTCATTAATGATGTTTTTATTTACGAAGACTAGTCCATATTTAAATAATTTAACAATTATTTTCAACTATACCATCACTTTCGTCGTTCCATGCTATGATGCTTTCTACTGGTAATCTACTTGACTCATGCGGAGCTTTAGCGCCTTTACCGATAGCAAGTAAATGAGCAGGTACATATCGTGAAGTATCGATATTTAAAGCTTCAAGTAAAGCCGTTTTGTCGAAACCACCAATAGGGTTAGTATCATAACCATGATCAGTAGCGATAAGCATAAGTTGCATAGAAGCTAGGTTTACATCCATTAAACCTTGTTCTTTGAAGTAGCTTTCATCTGCACCGCTTATTAAATTAGAAATTGTTTCAATGAAATAATCTTTAGAGTTTTCATCCATGTATCCAAGTTCTACGTTTTTCTCATAAATTTCACTAACGTAATCAGCATGTTTTAAGTCAGCTAATATGAGAATAATAGCACTTGAAGAGTGAAGTTGTCTTTGGTTGAATTGTACAAGGCTATCTAATTTTTGTTTAGTTTCTTCTGAATCTATAATAACAAATCTCCAAGGTTGTAAATTGATTGATGAAGGTGCTTCTGTAGCTAGCTCAATCATTTCTTCAATTTCTTCTCTAGGTATTTTAAAGTTAGGGTCGAATTCCTTAACTGATTTTCTTTTCTTTATAATTTCTGTCAATGTAAGTTTTGATTGTGACATTTTGATACTCCTTTTAGTAAGATGACATTATAATGAACTAAACAATGACAAAAATAAAGCAATCAGCTTATGGTTATTTTGAAAGGGGTAATGATATGAATAGAACTATGCTATTGAATGAATTAGGCGTGTCAGAACCAATATTTCTAGCAGGAATGGCTGGTGGTGTAACGACACCTAAGCTGGTTTCTGAAGTTTGTAACGCAGGTGGATTAGGTCAAATAGGGGCAGGTTATATGAATCCAGAATCATTATCAGACGATATTGATAAGATACGAAAAATGACTGATAAACCGTTTGGCGTGAATTTATTTATCCCAGAATTTCCTGAAATTAATCAAGACAAAGTTGATCGAATGAATGCAATATTGAAACCAATAGAAGAAGAACTTCAATATGAACCAATTAAAGAAGTAAAGATTACAAATCAATTCGACGAAATGATAGATGTCATTATTGATAAAGAAGTAGAAGTTGCGAGTTTTACATTTGGCAAACCAACAGAAGCGCTTGTCAGCAAGTTGCACAGGCATAAAATATTAGTATTAGGAACAGCCACTGAGTTGGAGGAAGCACTAGATTTAGTGAAGGTTGGTGTAGATGGAATTGTTTTACAAGGAAAGGAAGCAGGCGGGCATAGAGGCTCCTTTAAACAGTCATTACCAGATGACCTGCTTACAACAGAGCAATTATTTAATCTTGCAAAGGAATCTATAGATTTACCTCTAATAGTAGCAGGCGGAATAACAAACCCTGAACGTTCACAATTTTTCCTTCAAAAAGGCGCTACGGCTGTACAGTTAGGTACAGCATTTTTAACAACAGAAGAAAGCGGAGTGCCTAACATCCATAAAGAGAGTATATTGCGAGCTACTACTAAAGATATTGTTTTAACAAATACTTTTAGTGGTCGCTATGCTAATGGAATAAGAAATGCTTATATTGTCTATGCTGAAACATTTGAAAGAGCGATTTGTCCTTATCCAATTCAAAATATATTAACACAGCCTATGAGAGGGAAGTCTAAAAAAGAAGACAATCCTGATTATATGAATTTGTGGTGTGGTACAAATCCCGAGGGAGCTAAGAGAGAAAAAGCTCAAGACCTTATAAAGAGATATACAGAAAAATAAAAATCAGGGAGCGGGAGAGGCATCTCATTTTGTTAAAAAGATTTTGTATCCCCACCCCGGCAAGGATGACTAGATATGAAAAAAGCTTGATATAATCGTGTTTTCATACCAGTCAGCTACTGCCAATATGATAAAACAGGCTGAGACATTTATTTATGTCGCAGCCTGTAATTTTATAACCCCATTGAATCTAATAGTTCATATACAAATTCTCTGTCATTTTCGTTACCGTGTATATATTTATTAATATAACATGAACGTATACTTGGCATAATAACGTCTTTTTGAAGCGGTAAGTATTGTTTAACAAATAAATTGATTGGTGAAGGTGGTAAAGATTTTTGAGGATTTGGTTGAATATATGATATGTTTTGCAAAATTTCATAACCATGTCTATTGAAAAAGTTTTTGCGCATAATAGCTTGTTCTTTTCCTTCTTCAGAATCATATGATTCTTCACCGAATGACTCAAGCATAATCATGTTAGCATCTCTACCATGTACTTCTTGACCACACTTGTGTAATTCTTCTTCGATTTTTTCTAAAGTTTGTGCACCTACACGTCGATTTCGGTGTTCTGGGTGGGTCATTAAATAATTAATGAATGCAGAGTTAGTAGTTGGTTCATAATGACCAGTTGATAGGCTAACAACCATATCATCTTTAAGACCAACTAAAAATATATAATGATTTTTGATATATTCAGATGTTAATGAATGTATGAACACATGACGATCTTCTCTGATTTCTACTTTGAAAATTTCCTCATACATATCTAATGCTTTTTTAAACAATGGATCATCTATTGATGTGACAACTTCAAAATTCATGTTAATAAACCCCTCGACTCAAGATTTAGTCATATTATAACATATCACACTAAAAATGCTTATACAGTGTTTTCTTATATTTTATATACGTAAAATAGAGCCCGGGACAATTATTTATGCCCCGGACCCTTTTAATATTAATGATGTTTTATTGTTTATCATCATCAGTAGGATTATTAATATCTGCTTCTTCTCGTCTTACATTTTCTGAAACGTGTTCTGTGTCTTGTACTTTGTTTTTCTTGATTACAATTTCTTCAGACACTACGTTTTCTTTATCAACATTCACACGTTCTTCATGTAATGGTACGTGAATAGAATCATCCTCGTTTGATTCAAAGTCGCTATCTACTTTTTCATTTACTGGTCGACGCTCGATAGTAACTTCTTCTTTTTCTACAGGTACATCGAACTCTTCAGTCTCCTCAACTACATGTTTATCAACTGAAGCTTCACCAGTTTCAACGTTTTCTTTGTCGACGTTCACTCGCTCTTCATGTAGTCTAACAGCTTCTTCATCTTCTGCCGTTGTATTTGTACTATCAGTAGCGTTTCTGCTTTCATTAGAAGTTAAGTCAGACTGTCGTGTTAAATCGTCATTAGCGTCTTGAGCATTTAAATTTTCTCTTTCATCATTTAAAGATGAACGCTCAGTTTCAACACTATCATCGTGAACTCTAGTGAACTCTGATTCATCTTCACGTGTTAAATCTCTTTGATCTTTTACATTATCAGCTTCACCATATGGTGGTTTTGAATCATTATTATTACGATTTTTAAGTTCTTCTAAATCTCTTTCGTTATCACTAGATAATGTTTCATTTTCATTTTGCTCTGATTGGTTCGCTGCATAACCTGCTGCACCTAAACCAGTAGTGCCCGCAAGAGTAGAAGCTGTAGAATGATCATCAACATCATCATGTGCTTCATTTTCTTCATCTATGCTGTTACCATAGCGATTGGTATCTTTATCATCTTGTAAATCGTCTGATTCATTGTTTACATCTTTTGATGAATTTGCAGAAGCAGCTCCAGCTCCGATACCGGCACCTGTTCCAGCTGAAACACCGCTATTACTATCTTCTTTTGAGAAAGGTTTAGTGTCATCGTAATGTTCGTTGCCTAATTGTGAATCTTTCGGATGGCTAGAATCAAAGTTCTCAGTTTCTTCAGTATTATCATTGTCGATATACAATAATATTTTTCCATCATTTAGAGCATTTTTATACTCATCTACATTTTCGTCAGGAACATTGATACCTGTAAGTACTCTTTCTTCTGCGCTTTCACCTGAGAATAATGCAGTGAGTTTATCACTAAATGATCCTCGAGAATTCTTTACTTTTACGTCTGTATATTCTAGTGAGTTATCTTCTAATCGATTTTCAGTTATAACTTGTAAGTCACGTTCTCCTAATCCATCTGCTTTCAATTGGTCTATTCGTTGTAGTAATTCACTTTCTGTATTAAACTTTTCGATTTTACCCATACTTAAAACCTCCATAAATTTTGTAATGTGCAAAAACCATCAATCAGTGAATACTCTTATGATGTTTATAGATTAATTTAATATTGTTTTCATAAATACAATATAATTCACAAATACCCTTCTATGAGATAATCAAACAAAACAGGGTAAAAATTCTCATTATTTTAATTATTCTGTCTATTTAAAATGTGTTTAAATCCCGTGATAATAAGGTTTTTCCTATTGTAAAAATACTGATATTTTGTTATTATCAATGAATAATTTATTACTAAAAACTCATATAATCTGAAGAATATGGCTTTAGAAGTTTCTACCGCATTGCCTTAAACGATGCGACTATGAGTAAACGAATAACTCTGGAACCAGACTATCAATTTTGTGTGGTTTTATATTATTTTTTACTCATCTTACCTATATTTTAGGATTAAGGTGTGTTTTTTTTAATCTAAATGAGGAGGCGAGTAGTGTGAGGACACTACAGAATAGGGTTAAAGAAGATGGTGTAGTTATTGATGAAAAGATACTTAAAGTTGATTCATTTTTAAATCACCAAATTGATGCAAAACTTATGTACGAAGTAGGACAAGCAATTGTCGATCATTTTAAAGAGAAAAAAATAACAAAAGTGTTAACGATTGAAGCTTCAGGTATTGCGCCAGCTATTATGGCTTCTCTACATTTAGATGTGCCTTGTTTATTTGCCAAAAAAGCAAAACCTTCTACAATGACAAATGAATTTTATCACACAGATATTCATTCGTTCACAAAGAATACAACAAGTACAGTTGTTATTTCGAAACAATTTTTAGATGAAGATGATCATGTATTGATTATTGATGACTTTCTAGCGAATGGTGAAGCATCATTAGGCTTACACCGATTAGTTCAATCTGCAAATGCAACTACTACTGGAGTTGGAATTGTAATAGAAAAGAGTTTTCAACCGGGAAGAGAAAAATTACAATCAGAAGGATTAGACGTCTTATCATTGTGCCAAGTTGCATCTTTAGCAGGTAACAAAGTCAAATTGGTGGACGAATAAGATGAGAAATTTCATACTAAGTGTCCAACATTTATTAGCAATGTACGCTGGCGCAATCATGGTACCTATTATTGTAGGTTCAGCATTAGATTTTACGCCCGAAGAAGTAGCGTATTTAGTAGCAATAGACATATTTATGTGTGGTGTAGCAACATTTCTACAAGTATATAAAGGAATTGGTATTGGACTGCCGGTCGTCTTAGGTTGTACATTTACCGCTGTTGCACCCATGATACTTGTCGGAAACACACACGGAATTAGTGTGTTATATGGTTCAATATTCTTATCAGGTATTATTGTTATTACAATGTCTCCATTCTTTTCATATTTAGTAAAATTATTCCCACCAGTTGTTACGGGTAGTGTTGTAACGATTATAGGAATAACACTTATGCCTGTTGCAATGAATTACTTAGCTGGCGGGGAAGGCGAAAAAAACTATGGAGATAGTAAAAATATATTTTTAGGTGTATTCACACTCGTTATCATTTTACTGATTCAACGATTGTCTAAAGGATTTATTAAATCAATTGCTATTTTATTAGGTTTATTAATCGGAACAGCAGTTGCATCATTTTACGGATTGGTAGATACTTCAGAGTTACATAAGTCAAATTGGTTAGAACTACCACGTCCATTTAGATTTAGTGGTTTCGAATTTGAGTTTGGAACAACAATAGTCTTTGTCATTATCGCAATCGTCAGTTTGATTGAATCCACAGGTGTGTATCATGCACTTAGTGAAATTACAAAACAACCTATTTCTAGAAAAGATTTATCTAAAGGTTATCGTGCAGAAGGTATAGCTATTGTAATAGGTGCTATATTTAACGCGTTTCCATATACAGCCTACTCTCAAAACGTTGGCTTAGTTTCTCTATCTGGAGCTAAGAAGAATCAAATCATGTATATGATGGTTGCACTACTCATTATATGTGGTTCTATTCCAAAGTTAGGTGCGTTAGCAAGTATGATTCCTTTCCCAGTGTTAGGTGGTGCAATGATCGCAATGTTTGGAATGGTTATGGCATACGGCGTGAAAATGCTAGGTGGCATAGATTTCAACAAACAGAACAATTTACTTGTGATTGCAGTATCAGTTGGGATAGGCGCAGGTATTACTGCAGTACCACAGGCATTAGAAACATTCGGTGAACAATATGCATGGTTAACTCAAAATGGTATTGTTTTAGGGACATTTGCAGCTATTATATTAAATTTATGTTTTAATGGGTTAAACAATCAACAAACCAGTGAAAATATGAAATAATGAAAATGAAAATAAATTAATGGAGGTTATATTCATGTGGGAAAATAAATTTCAAAAAGAAGGATTAACGTTTGATGATGTATTACTTGTACCAGCTAAGTCAGAAATATTACCTAGTGATGTTGATTTAAGTGTGAAATTATCTAAGAACATTAAATTGAACATTCCAATTATTTCAGCAGGTATGGATACAGTAACTGAAGCTAAAATGGCTATAGCTATGGCTAGACAAGGTGGTTTAGGTGTTGTTCATAAAAATATGTCTATTGAACAACAAGCTGATGAAGTTCAAAAAGTTAAGCGCTCAGAAAATGGTGTTATTACAAATCCATTTTACTTAACACCTGAAGAGCAAGTATATGCAGCTGAAGCATTAATGAGTAAATATCGTATTTCTGGTGTACCTATTGTAAATAACGAACAAGATATGAAACTTGTTGGTATCCTTACGAATCGTGATTTAAGATTTATAGAGAATTTCTCAATTAAAATTTCAGACGTTATGACAAAAGAAGATTTAATTACAGCTCCAGTAGATACAAACTTAGAACAAGCAGGAGAAATCTTACAAAAATATAAAATAGAAAAACTTCCATTAATTTCTGAAGAAGGTAGTCTAAAAGGCTTAATTACAATTAAAGATATCGAGAAAGTGATTGAGTTCCCATATGCTGCAAAAGATAGTGCAGGTCGTTTATTAGTAGCAGCAGCGTTAGGTATTGCTAAAGATACACCTATACGTGCACAAAAACTAGTCGAAGCGGGAGCAGATGCTTTAGTTATAGATACAGCGCACGGACACTCTAAAGGTGTATTAGAAGTTGTTAAAAACATAAGTGAAACATATCCTGATGTAACGATTATAGCAGGTAATGTAGCAACTCAAGAAGGTACTAAGGCATTGTATGAAGCGGGAGCAGACGTTGTTAAAGTTGGAATTGGACCAGGTTCAATTTGTACGACACGTGTTGTAGCTGGTGTAGGTGTTCCTCAAATTACAGCTATTTATGAATGTGCTACTGAAGCACGTAAACATGGTAAAGCTATCATTGCAGATGGCGGTATTAAGTTCTCAGGAGACATTGCTAAAGCATTAGCAGCAGGCGGTAACGCAGTAATGCTAGGTAGTCTTCTTGCAGGTACTGAAGAAAGCCCAGGACAAACTGAAATCTTCCAAGGTCGTCAATATAAAGTATATCGTGGTATGGGATCACTTGGTGCTATGGAACAAGGTTCTAAAGACCGTTACTTCCAAGAAGATACTACAGCTAAAAAATTCGTTCCAGAAGGTATTGAAGGTAGAATTGATTTCAAAGGACCTTTACAAGATACAATTTATCAACTAACTGGTGGTATTAAGAGCGGAATGGGTTATACTGGTTCTGCTAACTTAGAAGAACTAAGAGAAGAAGCTCAGTTTATTAGAATGACTGGCGCAGGACTTAAAGAATCACATCCACATGATGTTCATATAACTAAAGAAGCACCAAACTATTCATTTTAATTAAAGGAGCAGGACTATTATGGAAATGGCTTTTGAGCAAGAATTAATTCTTGTATTAGATTTTGGTAGTCAATATAATCAATTGATTACACGCCGTATAAGAGAAATGGGCGTATATAGTGAATTACACGACCATGAAATCTCAATGGAAGAAATTAAAAAAATGAATCCTAAAGGAATTATCCTTTCTGGAGGCCCGAATTCAGTATATGAAGAAGGATCTTTCACAGTAAATCCTGAAATTTTTGAATTAGGTATTCCAGTTCTAGGTATTTGTTATGGTATGCAATTAATGACAAAATTACTGGGCGGTTCAGTTGAAAGAGCAAGTGAACGTGAATATGGTAAAGCGACATTAAACGTAAAATCAGATGACGATTTATTCTTTAGCTTGCCTAATAGCCAAACTGTATGGATGAGTCACAGTGATAAAGTTATTGATATACCTGAAAACTTCGAAATCATTGCAGATAGCCCAAGTTGTCAAAATGCAGCTATAGAAGATAAATCAAGAAAGCTATATGGTGTTCAATTCCATCCAGAAGTAAGACATACAGAATACGGAAATGATTTATTAAGAAACTTCATTCGTCGTGTTTGTGAATGTACAGGGAACTGGACAATGGAAAACTTCGTAGATATTGAAACCGAAAAAATTAGAGAACAAGTTGGAGACCGTAAAGTACTATGTGCAATGAGTGGCGGAGTAGACTCTTCAGTAGTAGCTGTCTTGCTACATAAAGCAATCGGTGATCAACTTACATGTATTTTCGTAGACCATGGACTTCTTAGAAAAGGAGAAGGCGACATGGTTATGGAGAACTTTGGTGAAGGCTTCAATATGAACATCATCAGAGTAGATGCTAGAGATCGTTTCATGAAAAAATTAGATGGCGTTTCAGATCCAGAACAAAAACGTAAAATCATTGGTAACGAATTTGTGTACGTATTCGATGATGAAGCTTCTAAATTAGAAGGTGTAGACTACTTAGCACAAGGTACACTTTACACAGACATTATTGAATCAGGTACGAAAACTGCACAAACAATTAAATCACACCATAACGTTGGTGGATTACCAGAAGACATGCAGTTCCAATTAATCGAACCAATCAATACACTATTCAAAGATGAAGTGCGCGCATTAGGAATTGAATTAGGCATCCCAGAACACCTTGTATGGCGTCAACCATTCCCAGGACCAGGGTTAGGTATCCGTGTATTAGGAGAAATCACAGAAGACAAATTAGAAATCGTTAGAGAATCAGATGCGATCCTAAGAGAAGTCGTACGTGAAGAAGGTCTAGAAAGAGAAATTTGGCAATACTTCACAGTATTACCAGACATTCGTTCAGTAGGCGTTATGGGAGATTACCGCACATATGACTACACAGTAGGCATTCGTGCTGTAACTTCAATAGATGGAATGACGAGTGACTTCGCAAGAATAGACTGGGAAGTATTACAAAAAATATCAAGCCGTATCGTTAATGAAGTAGACCACGTAAACAGAGTAGTCTATGACATAACATCTAAGCCCCCAAGTACGATCGAGTGGGAATAAAAATTCAATAGAATATGGGATGATCCTTTCCCTTAATAAACCCTCCTGTCAAATGTTGATTTGACAGGAGGGTTTTATCTTAATTCGTAATTTCATCAAGTGAAACTTTGCGGTCTTCTTTTAATGAAAGTGTGCATGCATCTGCAGTTGCTATTGATTCTAGGGCTGCAACACCGTTAAGAAGGTTAACATATTCTTCTGTTACATCTCCTCCTTTAAGAACGTTGTGAAGATAAGACATTTCTTTATCAATACATGTTTGAAGCCATAATGGACATCTGACGCCTGGTTTACCATAAGCAATCGCACCATCCATACCACGACCTGTGTAAATGTCAGTTCTTTCATCGTCTTCTTGTTGCGTTTCATGTACTAAAAAGTGTGATTCTTTTTCACCTTTTATTCTTAGTGTGCCACCAGTATTATAAAGGTCAAGTTTGATAGCTCCTTTTGTTCCTTCGATAAGGACGTAGTGTTCTCCCCAACGAAAGGCATTTCCATATTCTAATAAAGCATATCGATTATCGTCATACTCTAAATTAATAATTAACATATCATCTTCATCACCGAAATTATCGCCTTTATGATAAACATTTCCGCCAACCATTGTAGCTTTCTGTGGTAGACCTCCCATAATAAACTGGATACAGTCTAATTCGTGAATATGATGATATAAATGGCCGCCTGATTGAGAACGTATTTTTTCCAAGAAACTTTTGATTGTTGTTCTTCCCAACCTGTACGAGTAGCATGACAATATAATACTTTTCCAATTTTGCCTTGTGGAACTAGTTCTTTTGCATAATGAACGCCATTAAAGAAATTCATAATATGTCCTGCCATGAAGATAACATTATTTTTTTCACAGGCATCTACCATAGCTCTACAATCTTCAAAATTTAAAGCTATTGGTTTTTCGCAAAAAACATGTTTACCATTTTCAGCAGCTTTAATAACTGGTTCACGATGAAGATAACTTGGAGATGCGACAATAACACAATCGATGTCATTGCGAGCTACTAAATCATCGAGACTTGAACACGTTTCAGCTTCTAATTCTTCAACTATTTCCTCTGCATGATTTGGATCAAATACTGCAATTACTTTAGCATCTTCAATTTTATTAATGGAGCGTGCTAAATCAGCTCCAAAATAACCTGTTCCTACAATCCCATAATTAATCATAAAGAAACTCCTCTCTGTTTAATCATCAATGCTATATGATAGGTATAGAACTACATTTTCATGTGCAGTTAATTTCGAGACCACGGAATCACTTCTCCTACTATGTAAAGCATACAATTACAAATACATTATTTCCATCAACGAAAAATAAAAACATCGACTAATTTAGATAAATCACTATTTCCTAGGAAATTATAAATTTAATTATTCATCTAATAATTTATTTTATCCCTTAAATTTTGTATGATTAAAACAGTAAAATAAAAGGAGTTTTCAATTATGAAAAAAGCATTGTTTCTTTTGTTAGATGGTTTTGCTGATTGGGAAGGTAGTTATTTGTCTTCGACTTTAAATCAAAGTGAATCTTGGTCTGTTAATACGATTTCAATTGAAGAGAAGGTAGTTTCTTTAGGAGGTTTTACTGTTTTAATTGATTATATAATTGGTGACGAACCTAAAAATTATGATCTTTTAATAATGATTGGTGCTAATTCTTGGGACAATGACAATCATAAACTATTAAAGTTTGTGCAAGAAACATTTAATAAAGGTATTCCTGTGGGAGCTATATGTGGTGCTGTTGATTACTTAGCGAAACATGGTTTCTTAAATGACTCAAGACATACTGGAAATACCGTTTATTTATGGGAAGATTATAATGAATATAATTCTAAGGATAATTTTATAGAAGAACAAGCAGTGAAAGATGGAAAATTAGTTACTGCAAATGGTACAGCTCCTATTGAATTTACAGAATTAGTATTAGAATTAATAGAATTTGCTAGCCCGAATAATATCGAAAAAAAGATTTATATGTATAGAAATGGCTTTTATAAATACAATGATAAATATGGAAATCCTTTTGTTTAAATTATCTTTATAACTAAATAAAAAACCCTAAAAATTCAGCTTTACTCCTGAATTTTTAGGGTCTATTTTCTATTTCTTAGTTTCAACTTTCACGAAATTTTCGCTCTTTAATTCGTTTATAAGGTCTTCTTGTTTTTCATTTGTGAAGTTATTCATAACTTCTGTTGTGGATTCATCTTTGATGAGGCGTTTGCCTTCTAGTGTGTAATTTTTATAGCCGTAACCTTTATATCTTGTCGTATCATCTGAATATTTGTCATGGTCTGTTATTTTGGCTGTAGTAAGTATTGTATATTTGTCCGGTTCTAACGTAGATGTTGGTGTTACTTTTTCTGATTCGTTATCATCTTCTTCATAACCGAAGCTATACTCATCTTCTTCAGATCCAATTTTGTAATAGCTACTTAATATTTCTGTTGATTTCTTATTGTATTTCGTACTTTTGTTGTCTTCTTTAATTTGTGTTTTTGTTTTGTCGATAATGTCATTAATGTTATCTATATCATCAACATCTGGTAAATCTTTAACTTCAACTTGATATGTTTTTGATCCTTTAAATGTTTTTGAACCACTGTCTTGTATATTACTTATTAATTCTTTTGGTAGTTCTAAATTTATTTTATCACCATTTTTCAAGTTGCCGTTGTTAGGGACGGTAAAATTATATGAGCTAATATCATAACCATCACTTTTATCATCTTTAGTAATTAAGTTTAATTTTCCAGAGTTGTTTAAACCAGTAAATTTCGTTTCAATATTAGAGAATATGTCTTTAGTTGTTACAGTTTTAGGTTTTTTAAGGCCTTTTGCTTTGAATGATTTTTTGAATTCTTTCACTTTAAGTTTGTAATCATCTGAAATACCCTTTTTTACAGATAATTTTACTGTCGTTTTATCACCATTAGATAAATTACTATCATTATATGTATCGAGCTCAACGCTATCGTATATTTTCTCTGCTTTTTCAAGTTTCTTTTGTTCTTCGTTATTGAAGTTCATAGGGTCTATATCATCTTCATCACCATTCTTTATCATATCAATGACTTCTTTATTTTTAAATTTGCTTTGTTTTAGCGATTGAACTAAAAGTTTACGTTCAATCTTTTCTTCTGAGCCTTCAGTTAGTGTAGCATTCCCACTTTTATCATACCCAGAAAATTCTACATCTACGTCTCCTTTTACATCTATCGCTTTATTTTTAACGACTAATGTAATAATAGTTGCCACAATAATAATAGCTATAATTGCAATAATAAGCCATTTGAATTTAAGTAAATAATGTTTAAATTGTTCCATATCAATTTCTCTCTCCATCCAATTATATATTTATGTATATAATTATATACATAATATATATCGTTTTAAAGGGCTCAAAGTAAATCAGATTTAGAAAAACTTATTTTATGAATTGCTTTGTTTGTTATGGAATTTTTTAACAAATATATGTAATATAAAGTTAATATCATATTTGGATAGGTGAATTTTGCAGGGAGTGAAACGTTATAAAGAAGTTACTTTTAGCACTAGTTGCATTTATTGTAATAGGGGCTGCTATATATTTTTTTGTTAATTTAAAATTTGATAGAGACAATAAAATACATCACTATACTTCAAAAGATGGAATTGAGGGTGAATATATGATTTATCCTGTTTCAAACCCTAAAGGTGTATTAGTTTGGTTGCATGGTGACGGTGCTTATGAATTAAGTCATCCTGATTCAGAGTTGTATCTAGGTGGAAAACTTGGCGTTAAGAAGGTAGCTAAAGATAAGAATTTAACTTTAATTGTTCCTAAAACACCAGCCGATGACTATATTTGGTGGAAGAAGGGCGAAGAAAACTCAAAATATTTAATAGAACTTATCTCTTCTATACCCAATCATGATCATTTATGGATTGGAAGTTTTTCAGGTGGTTCAGAAATGACAACTTATTGGTTAATTGATCAATTACCAATGTTAAACGTTAAAGAAGGAGGAGCGGTTCTATTTGGTGGCGGGGGTTCGCCGAAAACAGAAGGTATAGCAAATCATGTAAAAAAAGATGAAATAGTATCAGGAACATTTCCATTAACTTGGATTGTTGGTGAAAATGACTATGGCCTTCAGACTGAAGATGATCCAATCAGTGCTATTGAAACAAGTAAAGAAGGTCAGTTATTCTATAAGGAACAAGGATGGAAGACAGAAAGAAAAGGATTAAAAGGATACGAGCATGTACTTTCTAAAGATGGTGAAGGTTTATATGGTTATTATCTAAAAGAATACATAAATTAGAATAATATTATAGAATGGGACTACGAAATTTTTTTAATAAAACGAAATTTCTGTCCCACTCCTTTATGTCACTTTATGTTGAGGATTTTTTCGATATCTTGAGTAGATTTCCATTCTTCTAAAGTAGAAGGATCAATATGTAGAAATATTCCATCTTCAGTGTTGATGTATTCTCCGTCTTGAGAACCTTTACCACCGAAGTAATAGGACTGATTATTTTTTTCGAAATAATCTTTAAGGGCTTGTTTTAAAGATTGTCTTAATTTAATTTCTTCTTTAACTTCATTATTGTCGTAATAATAATTATCGATTTTAGTCGAACCTGAAGTAATGCCATGGTGTTGGTTCATATATGCTATTTCTTCCCAACTAAAGTATAAGTATTCGCCCGTACTAAAGGAATATTGAGTAAGTGGAACAATAGAATCCTTCCATTTAATATTAATAAACTCAGTTAAATCTTCAATTTTTAGAATGTAGTTATCATTATAATCTTTCTTAACATTAGGAACACTATTAATCCAACTTACTACATCTTCTTCAGTATTGAATGCACCTATTAATTGAGTTGTTTCATCGTCTTGAAGAGATAATATATACACTATAATCGCCTCCTTTTTTCCTAATTTTACCACAGCAAAATAAATTTAAAAGGTAGAGGAACAGAAATCTACTTGTCATAAAAAAAGATCCCGAGACGAATTTTTATGTCTCGGAATCTTAAAATGTTTATATTATACAGGTCCATTATCATAATAAGTTTCTTTTTTAGAACTATCTCTTTTTTCATTCTCAAATGAATTTATATATTCTTGATAACGTCTTTTATTTGGTGTAATAGTCATACCTAAATACTTACGATCACCGTTAGCATCTTTATAGAATGCAATCACCATCAAAATAATTACAAAGCTAAATGGTAGAGCTGAAATAATTGCGGCGGATTGCAGAGCGTCTAGACCTGTATCGCCACCTGCTAATAACAATACATACGCAATAGCTGATAAAGAAACGCCCCATACAATTTTTACAAAACCTGATGGATTTAATCTACCGAAAGATGTTTGCATGCCTAAAACAAATGTTGCTGAATCTGCTGATGTAATAAAGAAGGATGCAATCAGAGCTAACGCTACAATTGATAGAACAAATCCAAACGGCAGTTCATTAAAAATACCAAATAATTGTGTTTCTGCAGGCAATTTAAATATAGCATTGTGTTCTTTTCCAGTTTCTATACCTGTAACACCGAATACAGTGAACCATATAATACTGATTACTACAGGTACTCCTAGGACACCACATACGAATTCACGAATAGAACGACCTTTAGAAATTCGAGCAATAAATAAACCAACGAATGGACTCCAACTCATCCACCAACCCCAGTAATATATCGTCCACGTTTGCAGCCATTTTTCTTTTTGCTCATTTAATGGTGCGACGTCTAAACTGTTATAAATAAGCGTGTTTAAATAATCACCAGTACCTGCTGTCATCATATTTAAAATTAATAATGTAGGGCCAACTATAAATAAAATAACGAGTAATATAGTTGCTAATATCATATTTAAATTACTTAAATATTGGATACCTTTACTTAAACCGCTCCAAGCACTATATAAGAACAGAACTGTTACAATGGCGATGATAATGCCTTGTACTAGTTTATTATTTGGCACATCAAATAAGTAATTTAAACCTGCATTAATTTGAATAGCACCTACACCTAGAGAGACAGCTACACCTATGATTGTAGCGAAGACAGATATAACATCTACTGTTGTACCTATAGGGCCTTCAACTTTATTACCTAAAATAGGACGTAATGTTCTAGATATAAGCCCGTTTTCACCTTTACGAAATTGAGAATAAGCTAAACATAAAGCAACGATTCCATATATTGCCCAAGGGTGAAATCCATAGTCCATAAAGGAACCTCTAAAAGCTTCTACCATTGCCTCTTTTGTTTCAGGTTTAGCTGTTGGAGGAGCGAGGTAATGAGCTATTGGTTCAGATGCCCCATAGAACACAAGACCAATACCCATACCTGCACTAAATAGCATAGCCAACCATGAAACTGTATGAAATTCAGGTTTGTCATCAGGCTTTCCAAGTTTTAATTTCCCGATAGGGCTAAAGACTAAGAAAATAGTAAAGCCTAAAATAACTGTATAAAGTAACATGTAATACCATCCGAAAGTAGTCGATACCCAAGCTGACATCATACCAGTGATTTCTCCGAATTGTTTTGGGAGAATAGCGCCGATTACTACAAGGAAACCAACAATACTTGCCGCATATACAAATACATTAGAAAATTGTTTTTCTTTATTGATAACATTCACTTCCCCTTTAAAAATAAAATACAGTTTTAAATCATACCATAGTGAGTAAGATATTCAACCGTGCATAGGGAGGTAGTGAACTTCCATGAAAGTGTTTATAAGTATTAAAAATTCTGTTGATTATGATTAGACCATACTTTGTACCAAATTTTGACTTACATGTATCATTAAAATATATACCCTTGTTTTAATTTATTTAATCGGTTAAAATAAGTTAACCGTAAAATATGGAGGGGAAATCATGGAATATAATAGATATGAAATTAATACTTTTGATGAACTGAAATGTATTTCTGATAAATTGAGAATGGAAATCTCAATGTTGCTTATTGAAAAAGAAATGACAGCAACTGAAATTGGCAAGAAACTAGAGATACCGAAAGCCAAAATTTTTTATCACCTTAAAGAATTAGAAAAGTATGAAATGGTTAAATTGAGTCGAAGCGAGGTTAAAGGGAGTAACGTGTATAAATATTATGTGGCGACGCATAATGGTTTTAAAGTGAATCCTCATTTATTGAATGTTTATCAAGAAGAAATTTCTAATTCTACTAAAGGTATGATGCTAGCGCAAATTAATAGAACAATTGATGTTTTGAATACTTATGGTTTAATTACTACTGATGAACAGTTAATTTCTAAGACGGTTCAAGCTAGGTGGTCTAAAGCGCAGTTTGAATCTTTTAATGAGCGACTAGATCAATTAATTGAAGATATTGATAAACAAGAAAAAGATGGCTCAGAACCTTTATATTATTTAAACATGGTAGGGTTTGAAGTTAGCGATAAAATTTTTAATCGTCAGGATAATGAATAATGCGGTCAGTCTTAAAACATCATTCGTTTATGCGCTTGATATTTGGGAGGTTACTAACAAATACTGCCGACAGTATTTATTTCATTACCACGATGTGGCTTATTTACGATATTACTAAAAGTTCAGCTATGACGGGATTATTGAGTAGTTTAATTGTAATACCAAGCTGTTTACAAATGTTTTATGGTCCTGTTATTGATCACTTTAATGTGAAGAAAATCCTCATTAATTCTCAGCTTGTGCAAGCAGTTTTGATTGGGTTTATTGCAGTTATGTTATTTTTCAACTATGAAAATGCAGTTATTATTATCATACTTGTAGTATCAGCTGCTCTATTAGGCGAAGTGTCTTATCCTATTAGTAATAAATTAGTCCCTTCGTTATTACCAAAAGATAAAATTGTAACCGGTAATGCCATGATGTCTTTTTCTAATCAAAGTATGGATTTAGTATTGAATACTGTTATATCTATTTTAATATCAGTGGTGAGCATTTATTCATTATATGTTATGAATACGATTGTGTTTGTTGTAGCAGCAATTGTGTATTCTACAATTAAAATAAAAGCAAACCAAAATATAACGAATCAATTCAGTTTCAAAGATTATAAGCAATCTTTAGTAGAAGGTATGTATATTGTTAGACATTCTTTGCTATGGATTTTTCAGATTGGTGCTTTTTCCGTTAATTTTGGTATTGGAATAGTTTATACAGCATTACCGGTCTTATCCCATTATTTAAATGAACCTGTATACTACGGATTATTCTTGTCAGCTATTTCATTAGGTATGGTTTCATCGACTTTAGTTGTAAGTTTTATTAAGAAATTTCCTTTCGGTAAAATCATGGTTATCACATTTTTAATGTCGGGTGTATGTTTGTTAGTAGGGTTTATTTTGCCCGTTTATCTATATATTGCTTTCTTTGCTGTCAGTTGGCTTTCAGTGGGATTAGCTAATATTTTATTTTTATCAGCTGGACAAGCAATTATTCCAGAATTTATGTTAGGACGCATTACATCCATTACTAGTAGTTTAGGTGTGATAGGTTTGCCATTGGGCAGCTTGATAGGAGGATTCTTATTAGAAGTGATTAATCCTATTTCCATGATTAGTTTAACAGGATGTTTCTTTATTATATTAGGCATCATTTGGTTATTGCATCCGCAACTATTTAAGTTAAAAGCGATTGACCATTTAACTTTGGAAGATTTTAATATTAAAATAAAAAATAATCCTCCAAATTAAAATTGGAAGATTATAATTGTTAAATTAAACTTTTTAATAACTCTATTTCTGGATCAACTAGCTCATGATCGCTATCTAATAGTTCGAAATGGACTTTTTTGAAGTAAGGTTTAAGTTGTTCTGCTAAACCTTTCACATCGCCTGGAAGCGCAAAATAATCGTTAGCACCAGCGGTAATAATTAAAGAAGTGTTATGATAATTTTTTGAAATGTTATAATTTAATTGAGCTGGATGTAATAGTAAAATTTGATCTACGTGTGCTAAAGATTGCTCGAGCAGACCAAGTATAAAGTTTGCTCCATTTGAGTACCCTAAAAATATGACTTTATCATATGAATGTTCGTAAATGAAATGGTTCCAAAATTGTATGAATGATTTTGTACGATGATTGAAATCATCTCTATCAAGTTGATTGTTTTTCAGTGGTGCAAAAAAACGTCTTTCTATGCCTTCACCAACGTTGCCTAAAAAGCTAAGTGTATGAACATCTGGCATTATTTCACCGGAAATAGGTAGCAGCTGATATTGATTGCCCCCAGTACCGTGAAACAGTACAATAAGCGTATTGTTATTTTGATTTTCTTGTAAGAAGTATTCCATAAAATCTCCTCCATAAATTTGAAAGGGGTGTCGTGTATGAATCACCATTCAATTATACACCATGTATCCATTATAAATAATGACGCAGAACAATCTTTTAATTTCTATCGTAATATATTAGGTCTTAATTTGCTAATGAAGACTGTAAATCAAGAAAATTATGAAATGTATCATATATTTTTTGCAGATAAATACGGACGTCCTGGGACTGAAGTAACCTTATTTGAAATGAAAGAGGGAACTAATAATCATTTCGGTACGAATGCGTTTGATAGATTATTATTTAAAGTGCCTTCAAAAGAATCTTTAAAATACTGGGAAAGACGCTTCGATGAACTTGACGTTTGTCACTATGGTTTAGAAATTTACACTGACCGCAGTCTTATTCGCTTCGAAGGTCCAGACGAGACACCACTAGGTTTAATCGTTATGTCTGAACAAGAGAATTTAGATGATTATTACACAGATGAAAAAGGTATAATACCTATAGAGCATCAAATTATTGCATTGGATTCTGTACATATGCGAACAAAGTATCCTGAGGCAAGTAAACAATTTTTCCAAAAATTATACAACTGGGAAGCGTATGAACGTACTACATTTTTCGATACTCAATTACCCGTTGAGATATTGCATAACAATAATCATAATATGTATCATGAAATACATATTGTTCATGATGCATTTAATAAACTTGAAGAACAAGGATTTGGGGGTATTCATCATGTAGCTATCTCAGCAAATGATGAGGAAGCACTTGTTCAAATTGAAAAGACATTAGATAAATTGAATATGAAACACTCATCAATAAAAAATAGAGGTTTCTTTAAATCTATTTATTACAGAGATCCTAACCAAGTGCTTTTTGAAGTTGCAACAATGAAACTCAATATCGACGAAGTGAAGTTCGAACAAAAATCTTTCGAAGAAATACCACTTTATTTGCCGGAACATTTAGAAGAAAAACGTACATTTATTGAAAAACAACTTAGAAAATCAAAATTTTAAATGAGGTGATTTTAATTGAATTCAGTAATTGAAAATATTAAATTTAAGCCACTTCGATTTACATTTACGTTTGTATTACCAGCTATTTTAATCATAGTATGTTTAGCCATATTTAAAACATCAACATTCACTTTATGGATGGGCGCGGTCTGGATTATACAATTTTTCCTAAACTTTAATCTATTTATATCGAGTGAAGTTTTAAATGATAAACTTAATAACATAATTAAAGAAAAAGGAATTACAAAAGAACAACTATTTGATATAACTGGTTTAACTAAATATGAAGTGACTGAAAGAAATGGTTATTATGACTTTTATTTCTCAGGATCTAAAAAGAAAAAATATTTAAAAATGCTTAAAAATTATAATGCTTAAATACATAGTATTTGATTTGAAAATCCTTGTTCAAGATAATTCTCCTAATCCGTTAGATGTTAACTTTCGGATTAGGAGAATTTATTTTTATATAGCATTTTTAATTTTTGATATAAATATATCTAGACTATTTATTGTTCAGTACCTTGCATTGTTTAATAGTGTGTGGTATATTTTTTGCAACAGCTATTATACATTGTTTAGTACTGAATAATGTGGGGGAAAATTATGAATATACAATTTAAAAAAGGTGCACTTGAATTTATAGTATTACTTATTATCAAAGGTGAAGACCAATATGGGTATTCATTAATTCAAAAAATAACACCTAGAATCATGATATCTGAAGGAACGGTTTATCCATTACTTAGACGTTTAGTTAAAGACGATTATTTAACGACTTATTACAAACCTTCAACTGAAGGACCAGCTAGAAAATATTATAAAATAACGGATTTAGGAATTGAGAGGTTAGAAAGTTTGTTAGATGAATGGAAGAGCTTTACAGAAGCGGTAGATTTATTTTTAGAGGAGAGTGAAATTGATGAATAAAAAGACATATTTAAACACGTTAAATAAACATTTGAAGAATATTTCTGATGAGGAACGTGCCGATATTCTAGATGAATATGAAACTCATTTTATTAGTGGTATCGAAGACGGACAAACTGAAGATATGATTGCTAAAGAGCTAGGACATCCTAAAGAAATTGCTAAAGAGCTCAATGCGACATTAGCACTTGATAGAGCAGAAACAAATAATAAAGTGGGTAACGTATGGCAAGCCATTATATCTGTGATGGGACTAGGAATATTAAATTTCTTTGTTATTTTAATTCCATTTGTCATTATTATTTCTATTTTATTTAGTTTTATCGTGACAACATTATCTTTATTAATTACACCAGCAATGTTGATTGTAAAAGGGCTTTACAATGGATTTGATGCAATACAATCAATTGACGTTTATGTCGTCATAACTAGTTTTGGTTTAGGTTTAATGATATTTACAGTCACTTATTTATTAACGAAATGGTCGTATAAATTGTTTGTAAAATATTTAAGATGGAATATTTCTATCGTTAAAGGAAGTGCTAAATCATGAAGAAAACATTATGGATATTATTTGGTGCTGGATTAATTTTGTTTATAGTATTTGGCACTATGACGTTAATAGAAGGTCAAAAATCAGCAAAGAACATGAGTGAAGAAACGCTTATTAATGAAACTTACCAAAGTGAGATAAAGAATATCAAAGTAAATGGAAAAGATGCAGCCGTAAAAATTAAAAAAGGTAACCAATTTAAAGTGAAATCAGTTGGAAGCAAAGATGATTTCCAAGTAAGCTCAAAGGTTAGAGGCGATACTTTAGATATTAATGTTAAAAATCAATTTGACATAATAAATTTTGATTTATTTAAAAACATGCATACACAAATTGAAGTTACAGTACCAGAAGAATTAAATAGCTTAAATGTAAAAACAGATACAGGGAAATTAAGCGTTAAAGATATTAAATCTCAAACTTCAACATTTAAAGTAGATACAGGTATGATAGATATTTCAAATTCACAATTGGGAAATTTAAAAGTGGATTCAGATACTGGAAAAATTTCAACGCATAATATAGATTTAGAAAGTGGCAAATTAGAAGCAGACACAGGAACAATTAAAATGAATGGTGTACCAGCTGATAAACCACTTAATATTAAGACAGACACAGGTGCTATTAAACTAATATATAATGAAGCACCAAAGAATACATTTTTAGATATCGAACAAGACGTCGGTAATGCTAAAATCAATCAACCAGAATTGAAAAATAAAAAAGTAGGATCTGGAGATAATTTAGTGAAAATTACGAGCGATGTGGGTTCTATTCAAATAGATTAATCAAAT
Organism: Mammaliicoccus sp. A-M4; assembly: GCF_022386955.1. Lineage (NCBI taxonomy): Bacteria > Bacillati > Bacillota > Bacilli > Caryophanales > Staphylococcaceae > Mammaliicoccus > Mammaliicoccus sp. A-M4. The sequence goes on along the minus strand of NZ_JAJNHH010000008.1, from coordinate 30,444 downwards.
ATTTTAGAAGCACTTAGGACATAATTCCCAATTCAAAATAAACAAGCATATCACTTAACTAATATTTTAGATAAAAGTGATATGCTTATTTTTATAAAATCATTATAAATTATTTTGAAGAAATATCTTTTATTAAATGATAAACTTCTCTTTTCTTCTCTTTACTTAAAGATCTTAATAATTGTATAGATTCATTAATGAGCATGGAGTCTTCTTCGTCTTCATAAGCTTCAGGGACATTGACCCACCCCATGATATACGCAGGTGTTGTTGAAAGAGCGATAGCTAATTTTTCGACCATTTTTGGCGTTAGTTTAGAAGTCTGTCCCGTTTCATAACGAGAAATTGTAGACTGGTTTACATCAGCTAGTTTAGCTAATTTATATGTCGTAAATCCAAGTTCTTCCCTTCTTTGTTTAATACGATATCCTGTATGATTCAATGATTTCACCTCAATTACTTTAAATCATAGTCTGTTATATATATTATATATGATTTGTGTTGTTATTTGTTAATTTGTGATACGAATTATACTTTCATTGACCAGTCAAAATCTATTTGCTATAATTCAAATTAATTTAATAAAGCTTTCTAGGGTTCCGTAACACAATGTTAGCCTGGACCGAGAGAAAGCCACAAGTTAATGCTTGTGACACGGAAGGATAAAAGCCTGGGAGACTTATTTTTAATATAAGTTTCCCGGGCTTTTTAATTTGAGGAGGAATCATAATGAATTGGTTAAAAATTATCATTGGTGCAGTATTTGAGGTGGTCTGGGTAGTTGGTTTAACACATTCAAGTAACGTATTAGAATGGATTGTTACTTTAATAGCTATTGTAATTAGTTTCTATTTATTAATAACAGCTTCAAAAGCATTACCTGTTGGAACATCGTATGCAGTTTATGTTGGTTTAGGTGCTACGGGTGTCACAATTGTTGATTTTGTATTTTTCGGACAGCCAGTCGTTATTGGCAAAATCATTTTAATCATCACACTTATTATCGGTGTAGTAGGTCTTAAATTAGTTACACCAGAAGGGGAGGAAAGTTAAAATGGCTTGGTTAATATTAATTATGGCAGGTTTATTTGAAATGTTAGGCGTACTCTTCATTAATATTTACTCAAAAAGAAATAACGTTAAATCTTTATTAGGTCTCATGTTATTCTTTGGCTTAAGCTTTATTTGTTTAACAATCGCAATGAAAAGTATTTCGATGAGTACGAGTTATGCTGTTTGGACAGGCATTGGTGCTGTCGGTGGTGCACTATTAGGAATTATATTCTACGGTGAATCCAAAAATATAAAAAGAATTTTATTTATCGGAATCATACTAGCGAGTACAATCGGTTTAAAATTAATTAGTTAACGTTATTTTATAAATCATAATTTATTTCCATCCATTCAGGTGCTTCTTCAAATCCTAATTTTTTATAAACGGGTTTACCTAAAGGAGAAGCAGCTAAAAATATTTTTTTAATGTCACGCGCTTCAGCATCTTTAATGAGTAAAGAAATAATTTGTTGTGCGATGCCATGACCTCTAAAGTTAGGATGTGTGTATATATTAGTTACGTATGCACGTTCTCCTGATTGGTTTATGTATGAAGGAGGAAATGGATAATAAATAATTGCGCCCGTAGCAATTACTTCTTCATTTTCGACTGCTAAAAGCTGATAAAGAGATTCGTCTGTTATGACATTTGTAAAAAATGTTTCTAAATCATGATCAATATCTATAATGGGGTTTGAGCCTTCATCTATTAATTGTTGTTTTCTTAGTTTTACAATTATATTTAAGTCATCAATCGTTGCTTTTCTTATATGCATGATAACTACTCCTTGTCGTTTATTTATTATGGGTCATTTTTTGATTTAAGGGTATAGTACCATTATAGATGAACAAATAAAACAACTTAAATTAAAGTAGGGATAAAATGAAAAGAATACTCATAACAGGTGGCACAGGTTTAGTAGGAAGTGAACTAGTTGATTATTATTTGGCAAATAACGATGAGGTCTATGTTCTAACGAGAAGTGATAGAGATTCTAACAATACATCTTTATATTATATTAATTGGTCGAAAGAAAATTGGGAAAAAGCAATACCGAAAATAGATGTTGTAATCAATTTAGCCGGAGCTAGTTTAATGAACCGTTGGACAGAGGATTATAAAGAAACTATTATGAATAGCCGTATAGAATCAACGAATCGTTTGTTTAAATTTTTTGAGGCACAAGACTATGCACCAGAAGTATTATTTAACGCGAGCGCAGTTGGTTATTATCCACCTTCCAAAGTTGTATCTTATGACGAATATGATCAATTCTTATCTCATGACTTCTTATCTACAGTCGTTGAAAGATGGGAAGAAACAGCATTATTATTTAAAGAATTAGGAACAAGAGTCGTTATCGGTAGATTTGGTATCATTCTTTCTAATAAGGGAGGAGCTTTGACTACAATGGTTAAGCCTTATAAATTCTTTGTTGGCGGTTCTTTAGGTTCAGGAGAACAGTGGATGAGCTGGATACATCTTGAAGACTTAAAAGAGGCCATAACAACTTTAATTAATAATAAAGATAAACAAGGTGTGTATAATATTTGTAGTCCAAACCCTGTGCGTCAAAAAGTGTTAGGAAAAACAATTGCTCAAACTATAAATAGACCGCATTTCTTGCCAGGACCAAAATTTGCTTTAAGGGCGGTCTTAGGTGAACAATCGACAATGATATTAGATGTACAAAGAGTATTTCCTAAGAAATTATTGGAGATGCGTTTTCCATTTAAATATCCAGAAATTGATGAAGCAATCAAAGACTTATTAAATTAAATAGATTAAATTATTAAAAGAGAAGTGAAAAACTTCTCTTTTTGTTTTGACTTATTCTCCGATAATATGTATCATATATGAATAATAATACGAAATATAGAATATTTATTATGAAGGTGGATGTTAAATGAATAATTATATTGAACTAACTGAAAAGTATAGCCCGAATAACTATAGCCCTTTAAATATTGTTTTGACAGAAGGTAAAGGTGCATATGTTAAAGATTCAGAAGGTAATACATATATTGATTGTGTGTCAGGTTTCTCTGTATTAAATCAAGGACATTGTCATCCAAAAATCATTCAAGCATTCTTGGAACAAAGCCAAAAGATTACGATGACTTCAAGAGCTTTATATAGTGATAATTTAGGCGTTTGGGAAGAAAAAGTATGCAAACTGACGAATAAAAATAAAGTCTTGCCGATGAATACTGGAACTGAAGCGGTAGAAACAGCGATTAAAGTTGCGACAAAATGGTCACAAGATGTGAAAGGTTTAAATGCGCATGATGCTGAAATTATAGCAATGGAAGGTAACTTTCATGGTAGAACAATAGGCTCATTATCTTTATCATCAAATGATCAATATAAAGAAGGGTTTGGTGAGCTAGCTGGCAATATAAAATATAGTGAATTTGGAAACATTGAGGATTTATCTTCTAAAATCACATCTCAAACTGCAGCTATTATATTAGAACCAATACAAGGTGAAGGTGGCGTCAATATTCCACCAAAGAACTTTATTAAAGAAGTTAAAGAATTATGTGATGAACATAATATATTATTAATAGCTGATGAAATTCAAGTCGGATTAGGCAGAACTGGTAAGATGTTAGCAATTGAGTGGGAAGACGTTGAAGCGGATATAATATTACTCGGAAAAGCTTTAGGTGGTGGCTTTTATCCAATATCAGCAATAGCTGCTAATGATGATATTATGCAAGTTCTGACACCTGGAACACATGGATCGACTTTTGGTGGTAATCCATTAGCTTGCGCGGTTTCAATAGCATCATTAGATGTGTTAATCGATGAGTCTCTACCAGAGCGCTCTGTAGAATTAGGAGATAAATTATTAAAGGGTCTCCAAGAAATTAAAAGTCCAATTATTAAAGAAGTAAGGGGCCGTGGTTTATTTATGGGAATAGAACTCAATGAAAATGCACAAGAAATAGTATCAGAAATTAATCAACAAGGTGTTTTATGTAAAGAAACGCAAGGAAATATTATTCGTTTGGCACCTCCATTAGTTATTGAAGATAAAGATATTGATACCATCATTAACGTTATAACTGGTGTTATAGAGCGTGTATCAACGAAAGAATTAAATGAAAAATAAAATTTTTAAACGTTTTTAGTTAATAATTGTAATCATTATGTTAAAATTTCTTGGGTATTTATAAAATAAGCAATTATTTATGATGCTAAAAGAAAGGAGTTTTAAAAATGAAAATTGCAATTGTTGGCTCAGGTAATGGTGCAGTAACAGCTGCTTTAGATATGATAGATAAAGGTCACGAGGTTAAATTATATTGCCGAAATCAGTCTATAAATAAATTTGATAAAGCTTTTGAAAAAGGTGGATTTGAATTTAATAATGAAGGCGATAGTAAGTTTATAAAATTCACGAATATTAGTGATGATATTGAATATGTATTGAAAGATGCAGAATTAATTCAAATGATTATACCATCATCATTTATAGAACATTATGCTAAAACGATGGCGCCTTTTGTTAAAGAGAATCAATTAATACTCTTTAATATGGCAGCAGCAATGGGATCTATTAGGTTTATTAATGTATTAGAATCTAAGCATATTGATTTTAGACCACAATTTGCTGAAGTTAACACATTAACGTATGCTACGCGTGTTAATTATGATACTGCAGAAGTAAACTTATCTTTAAATGTGAAAAAAGTTCACTTTTCAACATATTATAAAACTTATTTAAATGAAAGCTTTAAATTAGTAGAGAAGTTATACCCTTATGTTGTTAAAGAAGAAAGTTTATGGAAAACAAACCTAGAAAACGGTAACCCAGAAGTACATCCTGGACCAACTTTATTAAACGTTGGTCGAATAGATTACTCAAAAGATTTCTCATTGTATTCAGAAGGTATTACACCTCATACGTTAAAATTACTTCATGCTGTAGAATTAGAAAGATTGGCACTCGGAAGAAAATTAGGGTTTGAGTTAAATACTGCTAAAGGTGCTCGTATTGAAAGAGGTTATTTATCAATAGAAGACGAAAACGTCCCTCTTAATAAATTATTTAATGACAGTCCTGTCTTTTCTCAAATACATGGACCAAATTCAGTAGACAATCGCTATCTTACAGAAGATATTGCATACGGATTAGTACTTTGGTCAAGTTTAGGGAAAGTTATCGGCGTAGAGACACCTAATATAGATGCAATTATCGCTATTGCATCAACAATTCTAGAAAGAGAATTCTTTGAAGAAGGTCTAACAGTAGAAGAACTTGGACTAGAAAAGCTAGGTTTAGCATAAAGCAAAAAGTGTTAACAATAAAAAAGAGTAAAGACATTTACACACTGTAGATGTCTTTACTTTTTTTGTATTAATAAATTATTTAAGTTGTGCTATCTCTAAATAGAGAACGGCTAATGAACACAGCTATAAAGGTTAAGAGTAGTGACAATATACCAATGCCTAACCATTCTAAATGTACATAGATATAACCGCCTAATATTGTTAATAAACTTGAGCCTACATAGTATCCTAGTAAATATAATGTAGACGCATGAGATTTGCTTGATTCTGTAAGTGTCGCTATATAACTACTTTGAATAGAATGTGCACCAAAGAATCCAAATGTCATTGCTGCTAAACCTACAATATCAATAGGTAAGTATGTGATGAATGTTAAGGCAATTCCTACAATCATAATGGTAATGGCAAGTGCGTAAGCTTTTTTAACACCAAGTTTAATACTTAATTTACCGAAATTGATAGAGCTATATGTACCAATTAAATAAAGTATAAATATAAAAGCAATAGTGGATTCGCTTAAAGAGAATGGAGGTTGTTCAAATCTAACAGTAATATAACTGTAAATTGTCACGAATGTACCCATTAATAAAAATGATAATGACATTGTTTTTAAAACTGCTGGAATTTTTAATAATTTAATGTATTTAAGCAAATGTTGTTTAGGGGAAATCCAGTTCGGAGTTTGGACTTTTGATACAGGTAATAAAGAGACCATCAAAATAGCAAAAATTAAATTAATTACGCTTAATGCACCAATTGCAATTTGCCAATTGAATAGATCAGTTAAAATACCGACAACGACACGTCCAGACATACCACCAAACGTTGTGCCTGCAACATATAAACCCATAACCTTACTTACACGGTCTTTATGAACTTCATCAGCAATATATGCCATGGCAGTAGAAGGAACGCCACTAAGTACTAAACCCATTAATCCTCGAATCACTAAGAAAACTTCAAATTGCTTAACAAATACACTAATCAAAGAAAGTATACTCACTAATAATACAGAGATAGACATCATACGTTTTTTTTCAATGTTGTTTAACATTGGAACGATAACTAATCCGACACCTAGCATAAAAGTAGAAATAGAAAGTGTTAAGCTCACATCAGATAACGAAACATCAAAATAGTGACTTAAGCCATTAAATATCGGTTGAGTTACATATAAACTGGAAAAAATAATAAAACCAGCTAATAACAAAGAAATTGATCTCTTTTTCTGTTCACTTGTCATGACGCATCTCTCCTTATTTTTTAATCATACATTTAAAAAAATGATTTTTCGAAAAATATGCATATTAAGACTACCCTCTCACTGAGTCCACTGCGAACGGTGTATAAAGTGAGTTGTATTTTTGTGCATGGATAATGAAACAGTTATAATGTACTTAAATATATAGGAGGTACAATTATGGTAGAAATATTAAGGCATCATCATATTTCAATGTTAACGAAAGATGCGAAGTTAAATAAAGATTTCTATGTAAACAAACTTGGTTTACGATTGTATTTAAAGACAGTCAATCAAGATGATACATCTATGTACCATTTATTTTATGGAGATGAAGTTGGCACACCTGGAACGTCATTAACATTTTTTGAGTTAAAGTCGATGGGTCAAACTTACAAAGGTACGAATAGTATATCTAGAATAGGATTGCTTGTACCTAGTGAAGAAAGTTTAAGTTATTGGAAAGAGCGCTTTGAAGAAATGGACGTCGACCATGATGCGATTGGCATTTACAATGGGCTTATGGCACTGCATTTTCGTGACCATGAAGGTCTAGAAATGGTATTGTTACCGAACGGTGATAGAAGGACGCCTCAAGATTGGCGTAATAATAGTTATTCAGATGTTCCGAAAGAACACCAGATTATGGGCATGGGGCCAATAGAATTTAAAATGGACCAAGTTACTGATATGAAAAACTTCTTGGAAAATGATTTAAACTTTGATGTCGCTGATTCCGAAAGTGAATTGCTTTATACAAGAGATCAAGAAGGATTGTATAGTGATATCGTACTAGTTGAAGAACAAGGAAAAAGAGGAAAACCGGGTAAAGGTAGTATTCACCACCTTGCTTTATCAGTCGCGGATGAAGAAGAGTTAAAGAAAGTAAAAGAGCTATTAGATAGTAAGAATGTCGTACATTCCGGCATAATAGATAGAGATTTCTTCAAAAGCTTGTACTACAGACATTCACATATATTAATTGAATTTGCTACAGAAGGACCGGGTGTCCCATACGATGATATTGATCAACTAGGAGAAAAATTAGATTTACCAAATTTCTTAGAGTCTAAGAGAGAAGAAATTGAATCAAATTTAGAGCCTATTTAATTAGAAAAGAATTCAGAAGATAAATGTTCTTGAGAACGAACAAAATCGAAAGTTTTATAAAAAATGAGGCTGGGACATAAATACTTGTCTCAGCCTCTTTTATTATAATGGCAGTAGCTGACTGGATTGAAAATGCGCTTATATCAAGCTTTTTCCAACCCTAGTCCCACTCCCATTATTTTGAGTAAGGAGTTTATTTTCGAACTTTTTTACATACTCTAATGTTCATTTAATTTATTGCGTCTTTTTATTAATTGTACTGTGATGATAGACGTTATAGGAATAGCGATACTGACTGCTATACCACCTAATAATATTGAAATGATTTCAGCTGCAAATATTTTAGCGTTTATAATTTCTCCAAATGTATAATTTAATTTTCCAAACCAAAAGAACAATGTAATTTGTCCGCCTATATAAGCAAAATATATTGTGTTTGTTGTTGTTGATAATATATCTCTACCTATAGTAAGTCCAGATTTAAAGAGTTGTTTTAAAGATATATTTGGTTGTGCTTCATATAGCTCGTACATAGGAGAACTGATAGAAATTGTTAAATCTATTACAGCTGCAATTACAGCTAAAACGATGGTAAAGACCATTAATTGTGCATAGTTAATACCGATATTCATCGAAAAGATATAAGTTTCATCTTGTTCTTCTTCTGTGAAACCTTGCAACATAGATATATCTACAATAAAGTATATTAATCCTATGAGAATGAGCGTTGTTATTATTGTAGCTAAAAATGCTGATTGTGTTTTTGTATTATATTCATTGATATAGAACAAATTGATGCATGCTATTAATAAACAAAAGATGATAAGCACGATAAAGATTGGTGCTTTATAGATAATAAGTAATATTGCGATAAATAATGTGAATATGTTTAAGAATAATGTTATAAATGAACGGAATCCTGTTTTGCCTCCAACTAAAATCATTAAAATGAGAAGGATAACAGCTAAAATGAAAGTAGTATCCATTATTTAGCCTCCTCTCTCTGCATAAATAACATCACGATAAAAATCGTAATAGGAATCGTGATGACAATACCTATCCCGCCCATCAAAGCTCTTGAAATTTCAAGGGACCAATTCATCGATAGTGTATACGTTACAGTATTGTTGTTTTTAAAATAAAGTATAACCATTGGGATACTTCCGGATAAATATGCAAAGAATAGTATGTTGGTCATTGTACCCATAATATCTTTACCTATATTGATACCAGATTGCTTTAACCGCTTCATAGATATTGTAGGATGTTGCGCCTTTATTTCATATAACGAACTTGTGAGTGTGATGGCAACATCCATAACGGCTCCTAAAGAACCGATTAAGATGGAAGCTAAGAATATTTGTGTTGGTTGAATTGTTAAAAAGCTCATCGTTTCATATTTGATGCCATTGCTGTTTGTTAAAGTCATAATCAGTTGAGAAATTCCTATACTGATAAAAGTGCCGAGCAATGTTGAAAGAATTGCAACGAATGTCTTTTTTGAAAAACCACTGACTAAAAGTAACGAAATGATAGTAGAAAAAATAACGGTTATAGCCATTAAAATAAAGAAATGCTGATTATCGTTTTTCATGAAATAATTAATCATTATTAAAATGACAGATACATTTATAAACAACGAGATAATTGAATAAAGGCCAGATTTTCTACCAACCATGAGTAAAGTGAATAAAAATAATCCGGTCATAAACACGACAGACGTATCTCGTTTTAAGCCTTTAATAATTGCAGAGCTTTCTTCACCAGTGTATGAGATGAGAACTTCATCACCTTTACGGTACTTTTCAGAGTCAGTAAGTGAGTCTGTGTATTTATGAGGTACGGTTAATGTTTTGCCTTTATATTTTCCATTAACAATTTTTAATTTTATGTTTTCGGTATGTACGATATCTTTGTTTTTATTTTGGTCAACTGTATTTTTACTTTTTTGATCCGTAATATTTGTGATGTGGCCAATAGGTGTCTTATAAAATTGCGCGTTATATTTTGTGAAGATTAAAGCCCCTATTAATAATACGATGAAAGCTAATATCGCTATATTGAAAGGTTTCTTTAAACTCGTTTTGAATTGCTGTTTCATATCATTGCACCATCACTTTTAATTTGTATTGAATAACGTATAGTATACGTATGAAAAAATGTGAATTCAAACTATTTCCATGTTTGTTCTATTGGTAATGTATCACGCTTTCTCGCTCTCGAAATATAAGGATGACCCGCAACAGTAAATCTTAAATGTTTTTCTGTCCATTCACCTTTGTTAGGTACGCCAATGCGAGCAGATGTATCGATGTTTTTAGGGTACTTTCGATTCATCGTATCGATTTTAAGACTGCCCGCTCCAATTTTTGTGCCATCTAGTGATTTAGATATTTGCATAGCTTGTGTGAATTTCCCAGGTCCATTTGTAAGTTCCACACCCGTCTTGTGATTACGGTTGATTTCCATTTGTTCTATGCCATTTTCAGGTTCTATAGCTCTTAATAACACACCTTGAGGTTCACCTTCAGTTTGTGTAACGAAGTTGATGAGCAACTGTTTGTGCATACTATGAGCATAAATTGTGCCACCTTCACAATATAGCGATTTGACACTCTTTGTATTTTTCCCGTTAAAGGAATGTGCAGCTTGATCGTGAATACCTACATATGCCTCTGTTTCTACAATATAACCTGTGTAAGTTAAGTCTTCAGTTTCATGAATCAGTCTTACCCCTAGTAAGTCCTGAGCAATCTCTTCGGTTGTTCTATTAATAAAGTCCATTGATTTAATTACCTCCTAATGATAAGTCGTTTGTCTATGAAGTAAAGTCTGAGCAAAATTGACGAATGCATTTAATTGCGCATGTTGGTTGTTCTGTTGATAGACGATATAAATTGTTCTTTTCAGTTCTGTGTGCGAAAGAGGTATTTTAACAAGGTGTTCATCCTCTATACCACCACTTAAATAATCAGCGATAATTAAAACACCTTTCTCAGCTAGTAGTGTTTGTTTTAATAAAGTTGGATTTGAAATTCGATATACTTTTTGTGAAGCATGCTTCCTTATAAGTTGTGCGATTTGATCCGGCAGTGTGTTGTAATAATAAATATATTGATGACTGAGTTGAGACAATGGTGGTTTCGGGTTCATAGATAAATCATTGTTGTTATGAACATATAAATTATAAGTTTCTTCAAACAAAGTGTTTTTAATAGTGTTTTTATTATTCATCATTTTAGGTGTTAGTTCACAAAGTGCGATGTCTATTTGATGAGCGTTTAGAGCTTCTTCAATTTCTATAGGTGTCATAAGCATCGGTCTTATTTCTATATTATGTTCTTGTTCAAACGATTTAATAATTGCAGGTAAGGCTTGTGCAACATAGCTTTCAGTATAAGCTAGTCTAATAGCTCTCTTATCAGTCTGGTCTTGATGAATAAATAATTCAGTAGTTTCTTCTACTAAATCTAAAATTTGATTCGCGTAAGATAGTAGTAATTCACCACGTTCAGTTAATTTTACATTTCTACCTTCTCTTAAAAATAAAACTGTATTGAGTTCTTTTTCTAAATTTGCAATTTGTCTGCTAATAGCTGATTGAGCAATTTCTAATTCTAATGCAGCTTCTGAAATGTGTTCCCGTTGTGCGACTTCTCTAAAATATATTAACTGTTTAATTTCCACGCTTTCCACCTCTTAAATTTATATTATCTAATTTTTAGATATATTTCATCTATTTTATATATTGTTAAGATAAGTCACATTAAAGTATGATGTTAACTATAAATTAGAGAAGATTCTGAAATTTTAAATTCGAGGTGATGTAGTATGTCATTAAAAAAAGATAGAAGACGACTTGGCCTATATGATTCAGCAGATGAGCATGATGCTTGTGGAATTGGTTTTTACGCCAATATGGATAATAAAAGGTCACATGATATTGTACTGAAATCAATTGAAATGCTTTGCAGATTAGATCATAGAGGTGGAGTTGGCGCTGATGGTATTACTGGCGATGGTGCTGGTATTATGACAGAAGTCCCTCACCTCTATTTTAAACAGAAGCTAAAGTTAAAATTACCATCTGAAGAACATTATGCAGTAGGGATGTTTTTTACAGATGAAAAGATTGCGGGTAGTATTCACGAAAAAAAGTTCAATGCTTTCTTTGAAGAAGAAGGCTTAAAAGTTATAACGTATCGAGACGTACCAGTAGATACTTCTGTATTAACTGATCATGTTGCAGAAACAATGCCAGCAATACAACAAGTTTTTGTTGAAAATAAAACGAGCGAACATTTTGATCGTTCGTTATTTATTGCTCGTAAACAAATTGAACGTTATGGTGAAGAGCAAAATTTAGATTTATACTTTGCAAGTTTATCTAGAAGAACGATTGTATATAAAGGTTGGTTGCGATCGGATCAAATTAAAGGATTATATGTCGATTTATTAGATGATGCATATGAATCAAAATTCGGTTCAGTTCATTCAAGATTTAGTACGAATACATTTCCGAGTTGGAAAAGAGCTCACCCTAATAGATTATTGATGCATAATGGTGAAATCAATACGATTAAAGGTAATGTGAATTGGATGAGAGCGCGCCAAGATAAATTAATAGAAACGATTTTTGGAGATGTTAAAGATAAAATTGGAGAAGTTTTAGACGAATCTGGTAGTGATTCTTCTATTGTAGATAATGCGCTTGAATTTTTAAGTTTAAGTATCCCACCAGAGCAAGCGGCTATGTTACTTATACCTGAGCCATGGTTATACAATGAAACACTAGACCCTAAAATTAGAGCTTTCTACGAATATTACAGTTATTTGATGGAACCATGGGACGGACCAACGATGATTAGTTTTTGTGACGGTGATAAATTAGGAGCATTAACAGATAGAAATGGATTAAGACCAGGTCGATACACAATTACTGACTCAAATGAAATTATTTTCTCATCTGAAGTTGGAGTAATTGATGTTGATGAAGAGCATGTTCTATATAAAGGTCAATTAAACCCAGGAAAATTATTACTTGTTGATTTTAAAGAAAATAAAGTTATTGAAAATGACGAATTGAAACAAAGAATAGCAAGTGAATATCCTTATGAAGAATGGGTACGTCAACAAGATTTAAATATTAACGACGTCATAGCGACACCATCAAGAACAAGTCAAGATCAATTATTCCAATTACAAAGAAGGTTTGGTTATACAAAAGAAGAAATCAATAAATATATGACGGAGTTAGTTAGTGAGCGAAAAGACCCGATTGGTGCTATGGGATTTGATACACCAGTTGCAGTATTGAGTACACAACCTGAATCATTATTTAATTATTTTAAACAACACTTCGCACAAGTTACCAATCCACCAATTGATTCATATCGAGAAAAAATTGTAACGAGTGAAATGGTTTATTTAGGCAAAGAAGGTAATCTATTAGAACCCCATCAAGATAATACGAAACGTATACAGCTAAATCATCCTGTATTGTCTAAAGCACAACTTCAAAAAATCCAAAATAGTACTTATCAGACAAAATTTATTTCTACGGTATATGGAACGTCGCTTGAAGATGCTTTAGACGAACTATCGCATAAAGTTTCACAAGCTGTAGCAAATGGTGCAGAAATAATAGTACTAGAAGATGAGTCGGTAAATGATTTAGAAAACCAATTTGCTATGCCGATGTTATTAGCAGTTAGTCATATTCATCAAAGTTTAATTAGAACTGGTCAGCGACTTGATACAAGTATCATTGCATATTCAGGTGAATGTCGAGAAGTCCATCATTTAGCTACTTTAATTGGATATGGCGCTAATGCAGTTGTTCCATATTTAGCACAGTATACAATAGAAGACTTAACAGAAACGGGTAGACTAACAGGTACTGTAGAGCAGAATATCGATGCGTATAGTCAAACGTTGTCAGCAGGATTGATTAAAGTAATGGCTAAGATGGGTATCTCGACTGTTCAAAGTTACCAAGGCGCTCAAATATTTGAAGCGATAGGTTTAGGCCAAGATGTGATCGATAAGTACTTTACAGGTACACCGTCTAAACTATCTGGGATTTCAATTGAAACGATAGACCAAGAAAATAAAGCGAGACAATCTGAAAATATTAAATATTTAAATTCTGGAAGTACGTTCCAATGGAGACTACAAGGTGACTATCATGCCTTTAACCCTAAAACTATTCATTTATTACAACATGCGTGTAGAGAAAATGATTACAAGATGTTTAAAGAATATTCAGAAGCGGCTGATAGTGAAAGAATGACTCATTTAAGAAACTTGCTTGAATTCAAAGAGAAAAAAGCAATCGATTTAAAAGAAGTAGAATCAGCAGATCAAATTGTAACAAGATTTAAAACAGGGGCAATGAGTTTTGGTTCAATATCTGAAGAAGCACATCAAACATTAGCAGAAGCAATGAACCGTATTGGTGGTCGTAGTAACAGTGGTGAAGGTGGAGAAAATCCAGAGCGTTACATCGTGAAACCGGATGGTACAAATTATATGAGTGCTATTAAACAAGTTGCATCTGGTAGGTTTGGTGTTACAAGCGATTACTTGCAACATTCTAAAGAAATTCAAATTAAGGTAGCGCAAGGTGCTAAACCAGGTGAAGGCGGACAATTGCCAGGCACTAAAGTTTATCCTTGGGTAGCTGAAGTTCGTGGTTCAACGCCTGGTGTAGGATTAATATCACCGCCGCCACATCATGATATTTATTCAATTGAAGATTTAGCACAGCTAATCCATGATTTAAAAAATGCAAATCGCAAATCAGATATTAGTGTGAAACTTGTTTCAAAATCAGGTGTAGGAACAATTGCTGCAGGTGTAGCAAAAGCTCATGCAGATAAAATTGTTATTAGTGGCTATGACGGCGGTACTGGTGCTTCACCTAAGACAAGTATTCAACATGCAGGTCTACCATGGGAAATCGGTTTATCGGAAACACATCAAACACTTATGTTAAATGGTTTACGTTCCCGTGTCACATTAGAAACAGACGGAAAATTAATGACTGGCCGCGATGTTGCATTAGCATGTGCATTAGGCGCTGAAGAATTTGCTTTCGCCACGGCACCGTTAGTAGTCCTTGGCTGTATTATGATGAGAGTTTGTCATAAAGATACGTGTCCAGTAGGGATTGCTACACAAAATGGAGAATTAAGAAAACTATTTACTGGAAAAGCAGACCATATAGTAAACTTTATGTATTTTATTGCCGAGGAAATAAGAGAAATTTTAGCTTCATTAGGCCTTAAGTCTATGGATGAGTTAGTAGGTCGAACAGATTTATTAGAAGTTTCGGAACGCTACTACACACACCCTAAAGCGAAAGAGCTAGATTTAGAGGCATTACTATTTGTTATCGAAGGAGATAAACATCGCATTATGGATCAAGATCACCAACTTGATAAAGGTTTTGATTTGTCTAAACTTTATGATGATGCTAAAGCTTCTATTGATTATGGTGAGAAATTTGTTGGAAGCTATAATATTAGAAATATTGAGCGTAATGTTGGTGTGATAACTGGTAGTTATATTACGGAAGTACATGGAGAACCTGGACTCCCAGAAGATACGATTTATGTCAAAACGTTTAAACATGCAGGACAAAGTTATGGTGCATTCACGCCTAAAGGTATGACTTTACATCATACTGGCGATGCGAATGACTATTTCGGAAAAGGGTTATCAGGCGCTAAACTTATTTTAAAGGCTCCAAACGAAGCAAGAGAAAATAATATTATTGTTGGTAATGTATGTTTTTATGGTGCAACGAGCGGTACAGCGTACATTAATGGACGAGCTGGTGAACGTTTTTGCGTTAGAAATAGTGGTGTAAATGTGGTTGTAGAAGGCGTGGGTGACCATGGTCTAGAATACATGACTGGTGGACGTGTCGTAATTTTAGGTGATGTTGGACGTAACTTCGGTCAAGGTATGAGTGGTGGCGTGTGTTACGTTGCTCCATCTGACATAGATGCATTTAAAAGAACAAACGCACTTGACACGCTAGAATTTGAAACGTTAAAAGATAAAAGTGAAATTACTAATTTGAAATTAATGCTAGAGGATCATGTTAAATATACAGATAGTAAAAAGGCGAAAATCATGTTAGAAGATTTTGATTTAATCGCGGAGAAAGTTGTAAAAGTCATTCCGAAAGACTATAAATTGATGATGCAGAAAATTTCACAGCATAAACTAGAAAATGAAGAAGATGCACTGTTAAATGCGTTCTTTGATGATCGTAAATCTATAGGTGATGAAGAAGAATTAGCTTCTGTTTATTAAGAAGGAGGGCATAATATGGGTGAATTTAAAGGTTTTATGAAGTATCCTAAAAAGCAATTGGATGAGTTATCTTTAAAAGATAGAATTAATGGATATGAACCGTTCCAACAAAGATTTACTACAGAAGATGCTTCGACACAAGGCGCACGTTGTATGGACTGTGGAACGCCTTTTTGTCAAACAGGTTCATCATTTGGGAGAGATACGATAGGTTGTCCAATAGGTAATTATATTCCGGAATGGAATGACTTAGTATATAGAAAAGATTTCGAAGAAGCTTTTGAAAGATTGTCTGAAACTAATAACTTTCCTGAATTTACCGGACGTGTTTGTCCAGCACCTTGTGAGTCATCTTGTGTGTTAGCAATAAATAATGATTCAGTAGCGATTAAAGGTATAGAACGTACAATTATAGATGAAGCATACGATATGGGGATCGTTAAACCGAAAGTTCCAAATACACGTTTAGAAGAAAAAGTCGCTATTATTGGAAGTGGACCTGCAGGCTTAACCGCAGCAGAAGAGTTAAATTTATTAGGGTATCAAGTCACGGTATATGAACGTAATCATAGACCAGGAGGACTATTAATGTATGGTATTCCAAGTATGAAATTGGATAAATCAGTTATTGAGCGCCGTATTAAATTGATGGAAGAAGCAGGTATTGTTTTTAAGACCGACATTAATGTAGGGAAAGACATCACGAAAGAAGAACTTAATGAGCAATATGATGCTATTATCGTTTGTACAGGGGCTCAAAAAGGTAGAGACTTACAATTAGAAGGACGTATGAGTTTTGGTATTCATTTCGCTATGGAATATTTAACTGAACAAACACAACTACAAATGGGAGAAATTGAAGAACCAACAATAACGGCAAAAGGGAAAAATGTGATTGTAATTGGCGCGGGAGATACTGGTGCAGATTGTGTGGCAATTGCACTAAGAGATGATTGTAAATCAGTAGTCCAATTTAATAAATATGTACGATTAACTGATAAAATGGAACAAAACACTGCGTGGCCATTACCAATGCCTATATTTAAATTAGATTATGCGCATAAAGAATATCGTGAAAAATTTGGATTTGAACCAAGAGCTTATGGTATTCAAACAATGAGGTATGATGTAGACGAAAACGGTAATATTAGAGGTCTATATACACAAGTATTAAAAGAAACAGGTGACGGTATGGTTATAGTAGAAGGTACAGAACGTCATTGGCCCGCAGATTTAGTATTACTTTCAATCGGATTTGAAGGTACAGAACATTTAGTTCCTCATTCATTTAACTTGAATACTGATCGTAATAAAATCGTAGCTAATGAAAGAGACTTTAAAACAAATCAAGATAAAATATTTGTTGCAGGAGATGCTAGAAAAGGTCAAAGTTTAGTTGTTTGGGCAATTAAAGAAGGACGTGCAGTAGCAAAAGCAGTAGATAAGGCGTTAAAGGAAAAAATTACAATATAAATTATTGAAATATTATTGACATCAGTCTTGGCTTGGTATAAGATAAATATTGTCTTATTTGGAGGAATACCCAAGTCCGGCTGAAGGGATCGGTCTTGAAAACCGACAGGGGCTTAACGGCTCGCGGGGGTTCGAATCCCTCTTCCTCCGCCATTATTATTAAATATCCAAGACTATTATATAAACAAGCACTACCTACTTTTGTAGGTAGTGCTTTTTGTTTTGTACAAATGTTTTATAATTTTGTTATAATATAAGAATATTCTGACAAAAAGGGGTGTTTTAATGAAAGCGAAGAGATTAAAAAAGGGAGATACAATCGGTGTTGTTGCTTTAGCAAGCCCTCCGAACCAAGAACATTTAAAAATTGGCTTGGGACGTTTGGAAGAGCGATATGATATTCATTTTAAATTAGCGGAAAATATACACGATATTTACGGTCATCTAGCGGGAACAGATGAAGTAAGACTAAAAAGTTTGCATGATATGTTAGTGGATGATGAAGTAAAGGGCATCATATGTGCATGTGGAGGATATGGAACACCGCGTATTGTTGAACAAATTGATTTTAATCTTGTTAAAAAACACCCAAAAATTATATGGGGCTATAGTGATATAACTTGCTTACATAATGCCATTAGACAAGAAACTGGGTTAGTAACATTTCAAGGGCCAATGATCTCTTCTGATATTGGAGAGAATTATCATGATATTTCCATTAATAGCTTTGAACAATTGTTTGAAGGTAAAGATTTAAATTACCCTGTAGAACAGTTAAGATTTAAACCATTTGTGAGTGGTCGTGTAGAAGGAGAGATAGTAGGGGGATGTTTATCGCTTTTAGTATCTAGTTTAGGGACACCTTATGAAATTGATACAAAGGATAAAATACTTTTCTTAGAAGATGTAGGAGAAGAACCATATAAAGTAGATGGTTTTTTACAACAATTAAAATCTGCTGGAAAGCTAGACGATGCAATTGGATTTATAATTGGTCCATTTACTAATAGTAAACCTAAAAAGCCAGAGAAATCATTAAAAATGGAAGAAGTATTACAGCATTTTATAGGCAGTTTAAATAAGCCTACTGTAAATGAAGTGGATATAGGCCATTGCACACCACATTTTGGCATTCCATTTGGGACTAAAGCAATATTAGATGTAGATAAAAAGGTTTTGCAAATTGAGTCTGGTGTTTATTAATGCAAAGGGGGATGGGTATGTTTATTACAGATATTAAATACTATAGATATAAAACGCCTTTGAAAAAGCCTTTTAAGACAGCTCTTAGAACTGTTGATGTTATAGAAAGTATTTATGTATTTATTGAAACGAATCAGAAAGAGATGGTTGGTGTTGGTGAAGCAGTACCAACGTATGTTATTACGGGAGATACAAAAGGTGGAATAGAAGCAGCTATAGAAGAGATTTTTAAACCATTGCTAATCAATAGGCCATTATCTATTGGTTTATTGGATGAAATGGACGAAGCCTTAGTAGGAAACTCTAGTGCAAAGGCAGCAATAGATATCGCTCTATATGATTTGCTGGCACAAGAAGCGAAGTCTCCTCTGTATGAATACTTAAATAATGACCCGGGAAATAAATCATTAGAAACTTGTTATACAGTAAGTTTAAATGAAGCAGATGAAATGGTTGAAGATGCTTTTAGATACATACAAGAAGGATATAATCACTTAAAAATAAAAGTCGGAAAAGATAGTGTTGAAACAGACTTAAATAGATTAAAAGCTTTAAGAGCTGCCTTACCTAAAGATACAACGCTTAGTGTAGATGCTAATCAGGCTTGGAATGAAAAGGGAGCAGAACAAGCTTTAAAACATTTTGATGAAGCGTCATTAAATATTGAAAGTATAGAACAGCCGGTTAATAGAAATGAATTTTCAGTATTAGGTAAATTAACAAAAGAATATCAAATTCCACTAATGGTAGATGAAAGCTTATTTAGTGTCTATGATGCTAAACGATTAGTTGAGGTTGGAGCGATTAATCTCTGGAATATTAAACTTATGAAAACAGGTGGCATTCATCAAGCGCGTAAAATACATGAAATAGCTAACGAATATGATATTACTTGTATGGTCGGTTGTATGATGGAAACGCATGTTTCAGTAACTGCAGCGTTACACTTTAGTTTAGCTGCCAATAAAGTAACACGAGTGGATTTCGATGCGCCTCTTATGGTTTCTAATCGTGAAGTAGTAGGTGGTATAGCTTATAATGGTTCGAAAGTGACGGCGCCAAAAGGTTATGGTTTAGGAATTGATAGAAAATCTTTACTTAAGAAGGTGAGTGTATGATCAAGTATTGCAGAGTAAACGTTGGCACAATTTGGAGAGATACAGATAAAGCACGAGATATAGATCGTGATGGTATTATGTACCCAGCTGATATCCAACGATGGTTGTTGGAACTTAATTTAGAAGAAAAACTATCATTTACTGAAGACAGTCGAATAGACACACAAGTACTGTATGGTGAAGCGGTTGAAGTATTGGAAGAGCAAGACGGATGGAGTTATGTTATATGTTTAGAACAACCATCCAAACAACATGATAAAGGTTATCTAGGATTTATACCTTCTAGCCAACTAGGCGATATGAATATCAAAGCATCCAATCAGCGCATGCGCGTCAAAGTGCCAAAAACTACATTGTTCAATACAGATTTCACAACTAAACAAATTTTATCATTTAATACAGTATTGCCTGTCTTAAAATTAGATCAACAATTTATCGAAGTAGAGACACCAGAAGGTATCGGACTTATTGATGGCAAAGATATTGAACTGAGTGATGAAATTGGCGCATTTAAACAAGGTTCAATGCAAGGCGTTATAGATAATGCTAAATTATTTATTGATTTACCTTATTTATGGGGAGGTATGTCTAGTTATGGTTATGACTGCTCTGGATTATGTTTCCACATGTATAAAAGCCAGAATTTCAATATACCTCGAGATGCAGATGAACAATATGAAGCTATGACGGATATTCCTTTAGATGAACATTCTTTAAAGCCAGGAGACTTACTATTTTTCAGTAAGCCTGAAGATAAAGGTTTTCTTTCCCATGTAGGTATTTACATGGGTGAAGATATGATGATTCATGCACCGCATACACCTAGAAGTATTGAAATTGTTAAACTAACAGGTAGTTATTATCAAAAAATCTTAGTAAAAGCAGCTAGGTTATCAACATTTTAATATAGATTGAATCATATAAGACCCGAAATCGTGAGAGAATTTTATCGCTTTTTCGGGATTTTCTGTGTTAGAAAGAAAACTATAATAATAATACTTTTCTTTAAATTGTATAATGCCTACATCGTTTGCTACATGGTCGTATTCTCCAGTTTTTGAATAATAAATCAATTGATCTTCATAAAATGATTTAAAGATAGAAACTTTATCATTTAAGTGTTGATGACGCATAATTTCTAACATATCATCTCCATTTGCATGTTGAGTGATATATCGAAGCATGTTAATCATATCTTCAGAAGTTGTATAATTTTGTTTACCTTGGTCTATCGCCTCAGCATCCATCATTAATCGGTTTAATTCAGTGTTTTTACAATTCAAAGTTTGTTGTATAAACAAATTGATATGTTGTTGGCCGAAGTAATTAATTAATATATTTGTTGCTGTATTATCAGATACGACAATCATTAATTGAACAAGGTCGTTAACGCTTAAGTACGGGATATCCAATGTTTGTAATACTCCGCTCCCACTCACTTTATGTTCTATTTTTAAATTTTCTTGTCTTTCTTCTTTATTTAACTTCGAAAAAATATAAATCATAATCGGAATTTTGATTAAACTTGCTGATTCGAATATTTTCTTTTCGTTGTGATTTGTTAAAAATGTCTCATTCTCGGAAGCAAATTCTAATGAAACGTTATCGTGTTCCATATATTCATGTGTTAAAAATGACATAATTTATACCTCCTTTATTCAATCATACTACAGAATAAAAGTAATATTAATTGAAAGCCTTTACATACTTGTATATACAAGTTATAATTCAAGTAATAAAAAACAAGGGGAGTGAGTTCAATGTCAGTAAATAGAGAAGAAGTGAAACAGATTATTGATGCTATAGGTGGTAAAGACAACGTAGATGCAGCCACACATTGTGTTACCCGCTTAAGATTAGTGTTAAATGATGAAAGTAAAGTTAATAAAGAAGCTTTAGACAACATCGATTTAGTGAAAGGGTCTTTTGCAGCAAATAATCAATTTCAAATCGTTATTGGTCAAGGCACAGTTGACGAAGCTTATAAAATTTTCCAAGAAGAAACGGGAATTGGAGAAAGCTCTAAAGATGAAGTGAAGAAAGTTTCGGAACAAAAAATGAATCCTTTGCAAAGATTAATTAAATTGCTCGGTGATGTATTTATTCCTATTTTACCTGCAATCGTTACTGCAGGTTTATTGATGGGGTTAAATAATGTGTTAACAGCTGAAGATTTATTTGGTCCTAAATCTTTAGTAGACCAGTATTCATGGTTAGCTGATTTTGCAAACATGATTAACGTTATTGCGAGTACAGCATTTATCTTCTTACCTGCCCTTATTGGTTGGTCAGCTATGAGAGTGTTTGGAGGTAGTCCAATATTAGGATTAGTATTAGGACTTGTACTTGTTCATCCTCAGTTAGCTTCTCAATATGATCTTGGTGGCGGTAAATCAGATGAAATTCCAGTATGGCATATGTTTGGTTTAGAAATTAAACAATTGAACTATCAAGGTCAAGTGTTGCCGGTATTAATAGCAACATGGGTACTATCTGTAATTGAAAAATTCTTAGCTAAACGTGTGCATGATTCAATCAAAATGTTAGTCGTTGGTCCAGTCGCTTTATTAATAACTGGATTCTTATCATTTATTATTATAGGACCTTTAGCATTAGAACTTGGTACACTTATTACAAATGGTATTAAAGGAATATTTGATAGCGCAGGTTGGTTAGGTGGCGCAGTATATGGTCTGTTCTATGCTCCGCTTGTTATTACAGGTTTACATCATATGTTCTTAGCAGTAGACTTCCAACTGATGGGAAGTAGTATAGGCGGTACTTATTTATGGCCAATCTTAGCTATATCTAATATCTGCCAAGGTTCAGCGGCATTTGGTGCTTGGTTGATTTATAGAAAGCGTAAAATGGCAAAAGAACAAGGTTTAGCAATGACTTCAGGAATATCATCTTTCTTAGGTGTTACTGAACCAGCTATGTTTGGTGTCAATTTACCATTGAAATACCCGTTTGTAGCCTCTATTGTTTCATCTTGTTTACTAGGTGCGTTTATTGGCGCAAACGGCGTATTAGGAAAAGTTGGTGTTGGTGGTGTGCCGGCAATTATTTCTATAACACGTGAATATTGGGGTGTATATATTATCGCTACATTAATAGCTATGATGTTACCAGCTATTTTAACAGTGGTATTCTCAAGATTTGCTAAAGAACAAGCGAAAGAAATGGTGCGAGAATAATATTATTAAATAAAGGAGTTCATAAACATGGCGGTTTCAGATTGGAAAAAATCAGTAGTATACCAAATATATCCGAAATCATTTAACGACACGACTGGCAATGGTCAAGGGGATATAAACGGGGTTATCGAAAAATTGCCTTATTTACAAAAGTTAGGTGTAGATTATGTATGGTTAACACCTATTTATGAATCGCCAATGAATGATAACGGATATGATATTAGTGATTATTATGCAATCAATCCTGATTTTGGTACGAAAGAAGATGTTGAAAAGTTACTTACTGAAGCACATAAACTTGGCATTAAAGTAATGCTGGATATTGTGATTAATCATACGTCTACGTCACATCATTGGTTTGTTGAATCTAGAAAGTCTAAAGATAATCCGTATAGAGATTATTATATTTGGAAAGAAGGTACTAAAGATGAGCCGCCAACAAACTGGGAATCTAAATTTGGTGGTAACGCTTGGGAGTACGACGAACAAACTGAAAGTTATTATTTAAGATTATTCGACGTCTCTCAAGCTGATTTAAATTGGGAAAATGACCAATTGAAAGAAGAAATCTATGAAATGATAAATTATTGGATTAATTTCGGCGTAGATGGTTTTAGATTTGATGTTATTAACTTAATTTCTAAAGGTGCTTTTGAAGATTCAGAGGAAATCGGTAAAGAATTTTATACGGACGGGCCAAAAGTTCATGAATATTTACATGAATTGAACCGAAAAACTTTTGGAAATAAAGATATTATGACTGTAGGAGAAATGTCTTCTACTACAATAGAGAACTGTATAAAATACACCAACCCTGAAAGACAAGAATTAAATAGTGTATTTAATTTCCATCATTTAAAAGTAGATTATAAAAATGGTGAGAAATGGTCTGATATGAAATTTGATTTTATAGAATTAAAACGTATTCTGATGGATTGGCAAGTTAATATTTCTAAAGGTAATGGATGGAACGCTATTTTCTGGTGTAATCATGATCAACCGAGAGTTGTGACAAGGTTTGGTAATGATGAAACAGAAGCTAACAGAGTTAAATCAGCTAAAATGCTTGCTATATCACTTCATATGTTGCAAGGAACACCTTATATCTATCAAGGTGAAGAGATAGGTATGACTAATCCTAAGTTTACATCAATCAATCAATATCGAGATATTGAAACATTAAACGCATATCGTAGTCTAAGGAATCAAGACTTGGATGAAGATACGATTATGAAAGTTATTGGACAAAAATCTCGTGATAATTCACGTACACCTGTTCAATGGACAGATGAGGAAAATGCCGGTTTTACAACAGGCACGCCTTGGATAGGCATACCGGATAACTATAGAGAAATTAATGTGGAAGCGGCGATTAAAGATAAGAATTCAATCTTCTACACTTATCAGCAGTTAATTGATATTCGTCATAAACATGATATTATAACGTATGGAGATGTAGAACCACTATATATTGATCATCCAGACTTGTTTATTTACAAAAGAAAGTTAGATAATGAAGAGTGGTTGATTGTAGCTAACTATACAAATGATAAGGTTGAAATACCTGAGGATATTGATATGGAAGGCGAATTGATAGTGGCTAATAATGATTTAAATGGCAATATGCTAGAGCCTTTTGATGCATTTGTTGTTAATTTAAAAAGCATTTAACTATGAAGTTTTGAAGGTATAGAGGTGAAACAATGAATAAGTATATGAAAATCTATCAGTCAATTTGTAAAAAAATTATAAATGGTGAATATGCACACTTACAACAATTACCTTCAGAAAATGAATTAACAAAGATATATTCAACTTCGAGAGAAACAGTAAGAAAAGCATTAAATCTTCTACAAGAAAAAGGTTATATACAAAAGTTACGTGGAAAAGGTTCAGTTGTTATATATGAAGGAATTATTCAATTTCCAATATCTGAAATGATCAGTTTCCAAGAAATTAATAATAGACTAGGTCTTGACTATGAAACGGTAGTTGAAGTATTTGAAGTTATCAATGCTGAAGACGAGCCAATTGTTCAACACGCTTTAGAATTGAATAATCACGATAAGCTATGGCACGTAATTCGAACAAGACAAAAAAATAATAAAGTTCATATCATGGATGAGGATTACTTTGTTTGCAAAGTGATACCCAAACTTTCAAAAGAAGTAGCGTCTCATTCGATTTATCAATATATTGAAAATGAAATGAATGTAGAAATAAGCTATTCAAATAAATCTATTACTTTTGAAAAAATGACAGAGAAAGAAGAACGATATTTTGGGCATTTAGATCCTTTATATACAGCTACAGTTAGAGGTATTGTTCATTTGAGTAATGCTGAAAGATTTCAATATAATATCTCTAGACATATTGCGACAGAATTCAAATTTGTCGATTTTTCTAGAAGGGTTTTGAATAAACCTGTAATAGATCAATAGTTTTTTCTTGCCAAGTATAATGGTTTTGTTGTACTATATAAAGTGCCGTGCTAAGTGGGGAGGTAGCGGTTCCCTGTACTTGAAATCCGCTTTAGCAAGACTGAATTCCTTTGCCGCGGACATATTATTGTGAGGTCTGCCCTCAGCACGTGGTGTCTGAAGACGTCGGTCCTATGCAATACAAACCCATGAATCATGTCAGGTCCGGAAGGAAGCAGCATTAAGTGGATCATTGTATGTGCCGTAGGGTTGCCGAAGTTTAGCTAACGACTGAGGTAACGCTTGTGATGTTTGTTCCAAGCAAAGGTGCACGGTATATTTTTTATTCAACTAAACATATTATATATAAATCAAAAAAGGGTGACCTCGGTCACCCTTTTTCTTATATCAGGAGGATATAGTATATATGACGCAATTATATATCGGAACGATTATAGAATCTGAATATGAATTAGCGAAAGAAGTAGTGAAAAAAGCTTTTTTAAATACTGATTATATAAATGCGAAAGAACATGAATTAATAGGTAGAATTAGAAAATCTCCACATTATAATGCCGAGTTAGAAGTAGTTGCCAAGACAGAAGGCGGAAAAATACTAGGGCATGCGATGATGACAGAAGTAACAGTCGATTCAGAAGAAGATAGTAATACAGTTCTAACTTTAGCGCCAGTATCAGTTTTACCAGAAGTCCAAAATAAAGGGATTGGTAAAGCTTTAATTGAAGCTTTAGAGTATCGAGCTTATGAAAATGGTTATATTGGTGTTGTCGTCATGGGAGATGAAACATATTATCGCGAACTAGGTTATAGAAATGCAGCGGAATTTGACATTTATCCTTCATTTGAAATTAAGAACGAAGATTTTATGTTCAAATATTTATGGGACCATCCTAACAAAGAAGTACGAGGTATAGTTCATTTTCCAGAAGAATTTCGATGATTTATATTAAGAAGAAATATTGATTCGTGATATAATAGTTGTTATGAAGAATTAAACTTGGAGGTGCCATTTTGAATTATCAAGCTTTGTATCGGATGTACCGACCACAATCATTTTCAGATGTTGTTGGTCAAAAGCATGTAACGAAAACATTAAGAAATGCTATCCAAAAAGGAAAGCAATCGCATGCTTATTTATTTAATGGCCCACGTGGAACAGGAAAGACAAGTATTGCTAAAATATTTGCTAAAGCAATTAACTGCACAGTAAATACAAATGGTGAACCTTGCAATGAGTGTGCAATTTGTAAAGGTATCACACAAGGGACTAACTCAGATGTTATTGAGATAGACGCAGCGAGTAATAATGGCGTAGATGAAATTCGTAACATTAGAGATAAAGTTAAGTATGCACCTAGCGAATCTAAGTTCAAAGTATATATTATTGATGAAGTTCATATGTTAACTACTGGAGCTTTTAATGCGCTTTTAAAAACACTTGAAGAACCACCTAGTCATGCTATTTTTATATTAGCAACAACAGAACCTCACAAAATTCCACCAACTATTATTTCAAGATGTCAAAGGTTTGATTTTAAAGCAATCAATTCTGGAGAAATTGAAGATAGACTTGCATTCGTAGCTGATCAACAAGAGATTACTTATGAACAGGAAGCATTAGCATTTATTGCTCAAGTGTCTGAAGGTGGCATGAGAGATGCTTTAAGTATTATGGATCAAGCGATTGCCTTTGGAGACGGTCATTTATCACATGAACACGCGTTGAATGTTACGGGTAGTGTAGACAAAGCAGCTTTAAATGCTCTGTTTCAAGATATCGTTGCTAAAGATATCAAGCAAGCATTTATGAGATATCATGAGTTTATATCTAGTGGTAAAGAAGTTAATAGACTTGTTAATGATATGATTTACTTTATTAGAGATGCTATTGTAGCAAAGACTACTGACCGAGAAGATGAAGAACATGCTTTAAACCAAATCGATTTAAATACAATGTACAAAATGATTGATTGTATAAATGATACACTTGTTTCTATGCGTTTTGCGATTAATCAACAAGTTCATATTGAAATATTGATTGTGAAATTAACAGAACTGGTTACACGTAATCGTCAACAAGAAACACAACAAGAGCAACCTAACCAAAATATTTCTAGCGATGTAGAGAATAAAATTAAACAATTAGAAGCTCAAATCACGCAACTCTCTCAAAACGGTGTACAACCAAAAGCGAAACCTGTTGAAAACAAACAAGGTGTTGCAAGGAAACAATCGAAACATGTATTCTCAATACGTCAAATTGAACGTGTATTAGATCATGCAAATAGAGATGATTTGAATTTATTAAAAGAAAAATGGCAAGCAGTTATTGAATCAGTTAAGCAGAAAGATCAACGAGCGTTAGTCAGCTTGTTATTAAATTCAGAACCAGTAGCTGCAAGTGAAGATCACGTGCTTGTTAAATTTGATGAAGACATTCATTGCGAAATCGTAAATAAGAACGATGAGAAAAGAGAACATATCGAATCTATAGTCTGTGAAATAGTGAATAAGACAGTTAAAGTAGTGGGTGTTCCTAATTCTCAATGGCTACAAGTAAGGCAACAATATATTCAATCAAAGAAAGCAAATCCAACCGAAACTAAAAATGAACCAGAACAAGAGAACAAAGAAGAAGCGGATATTGTTAAGAAAGCTCAAGAATTATTCGGCGAAGATACTGTTCATGTAACAGATGAGTAATACATGACATAGACTTCAAAGGTATGTATAATAAATATGACAAAAATTAATTTTCTATAATAATTATAATAGATATTAGGAGGACAAAATTATGCGCGGTGGCGGAAATATGCAACAAATGATGAAACAAATGCAAAAAATGCAAAAGAAAATGGCTGAAGAACAAGAAAAATTAAAAGAAGAAAAAATTGAAGGAACAGCTGGTGGCGGAATGGTTACAGTTGTTGTTTCAGGACACAAAGAAATCTTAGATGTTGTTATTAAAGAGGATGTAGTAGATCCTGAAGATATCGAAATGTTACAAGACTTAGTTTTAGCTGCAACAAATGATGCTTTGACTAAAGCTGATGAAGTAACTGCTGATCGTTTAGGTAAACATACAAAAGGTCTTAACATCCCTGGAATGATGTAATGATGTTTTATCCAGAACCTATATCGAAATTGATTGATAGTTTCATGAAATTGCCAGGTATTGGTCCAAAGACTGCACAGCGATTAGCGTTTCATGTATTAGATATGAAAGAAGATGACGTTGTTCCGTTTGCAAAAGCACTTGTTGATGTAAAACGAGAATTAACATATTGTGAAACATGTGGTCATATAACAGATGTTTCGCCTTGCCAAATATGCCAAGACAAACAAAGAGATCACTCAGTTATATGTGTTGTTCAAGACTCTAAAGATGTTATCGCGATGGAAAAAATGCGCGAGTATAATGGTATGTACCATGTACTTCACGGTGCGATATCTCCAATGGAAGGAATTGGACCAGAGGACATTAATATACCATCATTGCTAGAGCGTCTGAAAAGTGATGAAGTAAAGGAAATCATTTTAGCGACAAACCCTAATATAGAAGGCGAGTCCACTGCAATGTATATTTCTAGGCTTGTTAAACCAATAGGCATAAAGACAACGAGATTAGCTCACGGTTTACCGGTCGGCGGTGATTTAGAATATGCAGATGAAGTGACACTTTCTAAAGCTATTACTGGCAGAACTGAAATTTAAAGAATTATTTTGCAACCTGTTTACAAATATGTAGCAGGTTGCTTTTGTTCAATTATATGATTAGAAAAGAGTGTAAATATGATAAAAGACACAGGTTTAATCTTAGAAGGCGGCGGCATGAGAAGTATGTATACAGCTGGTGTCTTAGACTTTTTTATAAAAGAAGATATATATTTTGAATATAACATCGGCGTTTCTGCTGGTGCTTCTATGGCTGCTAGTTATATTTCTAGACAGTTTAGGCGTAATCATCGTGTGACAGCTAAATACATTAAAGATAAAAGATATCTTTCTTTATCTAACTATATAAAGAGGAAAGAATTATTTGGGATGGATTTTGTCTATCACTATATTCCAACTTATTTAGAACCGTTTGATTTTGAAAAGTTTGATCAAGCTGAAGAGAAGTTCGTAGTTGTTACAACAGATTGCGAAACGGGTGAAGCAGTTTACTTTGATAAAAATGATACAAAAGGTAGTTTATTAACTGCATTAGAAGCAACAAGTTCTCTACCATTGATGGCTAACCCTGTTCAATATAAAGGACACACGCTTTTAGATGGTGGTATTGTTGATCCTATTCCTATTAAGAAATCTATTGAAGAAGGATATACTAAAAACGTTCTTATATTAACAAGACCAAAAGGATATAGAAAAACACCTAGTAGGTTTTCTAAAGTATTTAGAATGAAGGCTTATCCTAAAGTTAATCATTTAATGGAATTAAGATATAAACATTACAACAAAACATTAGATTGGATTGAAGAGGAAGAAGATAAAGGAAATATCTTTGTAATAAGACCAACTAACACACTAGCAGTAGATAGAGTAGAGAAAGATCCAAGGAAATTAGATGCTTTATATAGAGAAGGATACGCAGATGCAGAAAAAATCTATAAAGATTTAAAAGAATATGTAGAGAAATAATCATATTAGGGTACATTAAGTGTTTTGGTGTAATTTTGATGCTTGAGAAAGGGTTGTATAGCCTGTATAGTTATATCTTGTGAGCGAGAGATATTGAAAACATCAAAACACTTCAAAAATAAATTTTAAAAAGTTGTTGACTTCACCAAATGAAGCGTGTATAATTATTTCTTGTAATGCAAAATGAACATTGAAAACTGAATGACAATATGTCAACGTTAATTCCAATAATTTGAGTACTGAAAGTACTTTAAAGAGTGATTGGCTTAACCAATCAACAAGAGCTAATCAAGCTTACTTCTTTTATGGAGAGTTTGATCCTGGCTCAGGATGAACGCTGGCG